>JASFIG010000233.1:0-7502 GCA_050122795.1 Desulfobacterales bacterium | reverse complement strand
GGCGCGCTGCACTGGGCATCGGCCGGACCTTTCAGAATATCGCCCTCTACCGCGGCATGTCCGCCCTGGACAATATCAAACTTGGCGCCCACAGCCATCTGAAAACCGGGCTGCTGGCATCTTTGTGCTACTGGGGGCCGGCACACCGCGAAGAGATGGCGCTCAGGCGCAAAGTCGAAGAGGAGATCATCGACTTTTTGGAAATCGAGGCCATCCGGAAACTGCCGGTGGGATCTCTGGCTTACGGTCTTCAAAAACGCGTCGAACTGGGCCGTGCGCTTGCCATGCGACCGAAAGTACTGTTGATGGATGAGCCGGTCACCGGCATGAATGCCGAAGAGACCGAAGATATGGCCCGCTTCATCCTGGACATCAATGAGGAACACAACATAACGATCGTGCTCATCGAGCACGATATGAAAGTGATCATGGATATTTCGGATCGGGTGTTGGTTCTCAACTTCGGCCAAACGCTGGCCGAGGGCAAACCCGAGGATGTTCAACAGCACCCGGAGGTCATCAAAGCCTATCTGGGAGAGAAAAAGGCGCGCGATGGACATATTCCTTCAGCTGCTCGTTAGCGGTTTTGCGGTCGGGGGCGTGTACGCGTTAATCGCCCTGGGTTTTGTCCTGATTTATAAGGCCACGAGCATCATCAATTTTGCCACCGGCGAATTCATGATGATCGGGGCCTATTTTTTTTATACCTTCATGGTTTATCTGGGGCTGCCGGCCATCCCCGCCTTTATGGGGGTGATGGCCTGTGCCGCCCTGCTGGGTTTTATGGTTGAGCGCCTCGTATTGCGGCACATGCTCGGCCAGCCCACCATCAGCATTGTCATGGTGACCATCGGTCTCAGCTCCATTCTGATGGGTGTTGCCGAAATGGTGTGGGGCTCTGATTTTCGCAGTTTTCCGGCGATTGTGCCCAGGGCCCCGCTGATTATCGGTGATATCGTCGTGCGCTCCAACCTGTTTTACGGCTTTGTGCTGGCGGTGGTGGTGGTGATCGTCTTTGCCCTGCTGTTCAAATACGCCAAAGTCGGCATCGCCATGCGCGCTACGGCCGCAGATCAGAGCGCCTCCTTTTCGATGGGCATCAACGTCAAGGCCATGTTTACCCTTTCATGGGCGTTCGGGGCTGTTGCCGCCACCCTGGGCGGCATCATCATCGGCAACATCGGCGGCGTGCACCCCACCCTGGGCCATATCGGCCTTAAAATATTTCCGGTGGTGATCCTGGGCGGTCTGGACTCCATCGGCGGCGCCGTCCTGGCGGGCTTTATCATGGGCATCATCGAAAATCTGGCCGGCGGCTACCTGGACCCCTATTTTCACGGCGGCGTCAAAGATGTCGCTCCGTTTGTTGTGCTGGTGCTGATTCTGTTGGTCAAACCCTACGGTCTTTTCGGCAAAGAAGAAATCGAAAGGCTCTAAATAACGTATGCGCATCGGAGATTTCAAAGACAGCTATGTCGCAGATGAAGCCGTCTTTAAGACGCCCACGGTTCGCTTCTGGCTGGGCGTCCTGTTTGCGGCCCTTTTGATATTTCCCTTTGTGGCCGGCAATTACTGGCTGTACATGGCCAACCTGGTGGGGGTGGCCATCGTGGCGGCGGTGGGGCTTAACATTCTGACCGGTTTTGCCGGGCAGATCTCACTGGGGCATGCGGCTTTTGTGGGCATCGGGGCTTATACGGCAGCGATTTTAACGACACGGCTGGGGGTGCCCTTTTTGCTGTGCCTGCCCCTGTCCGGGTTGTCGGCGGCTTTTTTCGGCCTGATCGTCGGGGGGCCCTCGATGCGCATGAAGGGGCTGTATCTGTGTATTGCCACGCTGGCCGCGCAGGTGATCTTCGAGTTTATTTTCGTGCACTGGGAGTCGATGACCGGCGGCATTCGGGGGATCAACCTGCCCGCACCCTCGATACTGGGGGTTTCGCTGGATAATGAGTTCAAGTTTTACTTTGTGACCCTGGCGGTGGTGGTTATCTGCGTGACCGCGGCGCGCAATATTTTCCGCACCCGGGTCGGGCGCGCCTTTATCGCCATCCGCGACCGCGATATTTCGGCCGAGTTGATGGGTATCAACCTGATGCGCTTTAAAATGTACGCCTTTGGCATCAGCTCCTTTATGGCCGGTGTGGCGGGGTGTCTGTGGGTTAACTTTTTAAGAACCGTAACTCCCGAGCATTTTCCGTTGATGGAAAGTATCCGCTACCTGGCCATGATTATCGTCGGCGGGCTGGGCAGTGTTCTGGGGGCTATTTTTGGCGCCATCTTTATGACCCTGGTGCCCGAAATACTCAAAAATACCCTGGGCTTGCTGGTTGACGCTTTCCCGCAGGCCATGGGCTATCTGTTTCCGCTGCAGCAGGTGGTTTTCGGGCTGCTGATCGTGGTGTTCCTGGTCTTCGAGCCCCACGGCCTGGCTGAAATGTGGCGCCGGTTGAAGGATTATTTTCGCCTGTGGCCGTTTGAATACTAATGTGCTGCCCTGGAAAAAATTTGCAAATTGTGAGCCGGCCATGTCATTTCCTGACAGGCGCTATGATTTTCAATGTGCCGGTGCCCCGATATTTGGGATTCGACCCGCCCATGGGTGAATCCAATCGCTTTGGTGCCCACCATCCCAAATATCGGGTCACGGTGTTGCGCGTGGGTTAATAATATGCATATCGCCTGTCAGAAAATAACATGCCCGCCTGACGACTTGAGCGCAGGCGACCGTTGAGTAAGATCGATTTCGAGATGGACGATACCGTAAATTTTTTCTGGGAAACGATACGAGTAGCTATTTCAAAACCCTTGAAAACCATAACCCAAAAGAAAGGAGTCAGTCATGAAACACGTTAGAATCTTAATCGCACTGACATTGGTGCTGTGTTTGATGGGAGCGGCGGGGATGGTGTTTGCCGAGGATGTTATCAAAGTGGGCGCCTGCCAGCCGATCACCGGGCGCTTCGCGTTTGCCGGCAAGCACATCCACCAGGGATTGATGGATTCTTTAAACTACGCCAACGAGCAGGGCGGCGTGGGGGGTAAGAAGTTTCAGTACATCTATGAAGACACCGGTTACGACCTTCAGCGGGCTATTGCTTCTTTCAAAAAGATCATGGCTCAGGAGCAACCGGCGATGATGTACGGCGAGTCCACCGGCCAGGGAAAAGCACTGGCGCCCGAGATCAACACTCGTTACAAGGTGCTTTACGGGTCCACCAGCTTTTCAGAAGAGCTCAGCATCCGCGAGAAAAATCCCTACATCTTTGTCAGCGGGCCGACGTACGCCCAGCAGTTCGGCGTGCTGCTGAAATACATCGCCAACAACCCCAAGAAAAAAGGCGTGCCGCCCAAAGTGGCCTTCTTTTACAGCGACACCGAGTTCGGCCGTGACCCAATTCCGTTTGCCCGCAAGCTGGCCAAAGAGCTGGGGATCGAAGTGGTCGCCGAAGAAGTCACCAAGGTCGGGGCCGTGGATGTCACCAGCCAGCTGCTGGACCTCAAGCGCAAGCAACCCGACTACTGCATATTTCAGGGCTACGTGGTGCCACCCATCCCGGAGGTGATCACCGGTGCCAAGGATTTCGGCCTGGACATCACCTTTATGGGCACTTTCTGGGCCATGAGCAAGATGCTGCTCGACAAGCTGGGCCCGGACGGGGAAGGCTATATGGGCGTGATGCCCTACGCTTACTGGTACCAGGATGACGTTCCCATGATCAAGACCATCCAGGCGTTTAACCAAAAGCACCACCCGGATGTGACCTATCGGCCCAACTCCTATATGCAGGGCTGGTTCACCGGTATGGTTTTCGTCAAGCTGGCCCAGATCTGCCATGAAAAAGGCCTGCCGATCACCGGCGATAATCTGAAGAACGCCATCCCGCTGATCCAGAAATGGGATACCGGCGGTCTGGCCGGCGTCGTCAGCTTCGGCAGCAGTAACGCCACGGCCATGGGAAAGGTCTTCAAGGCGAAGGGCGGTAAGTTTGAGCCGGTGTCGGATTGGATTTACTTGGATTAGATGTTTGCTGGATCTTGCATGAAAGGCAATGAAAAGCTGAAGGCCTCAGACGCGCCTTGTTGAATGCGTCCGAACGCCCCCCGAAGGGGATTCAACAGGGCGCGTCCAAGATCCATGTTTTTGAAACGGCTTCTTGATAACAATTTGGCGACTTAATTATATGAGGAGTCGGTGAGTTTTTCAGATTGAGCCGCTCCATGAATAATCGCCTGCGAAATCCGCGCAAACTCGTGCATAAAGGCTCGTACCAAAAGAACAGCAAAGCATATGATAACAATAGATTGTCTAAAAGCGGGGTCTGGTTTGCGATTCGCACCACCGTGCCGGTCCCTGTTCTTTTGCAACGATCCCTAATGCACTCAAGCAGTGCGCGGTTTTCGCAAACGATCATTCATTCCGCTCCATTCAGGGATTTGAATGAAAAACTCCCCTCAATTATATCACAGGAGGACGGTTTGACGCCCATTCTCGAAGTCAACAATATCGAGGTCATTTATAACAATGTCATCCTGGTGTTGAAGGGCCTTTCATTGCAGGTACCGGAGGGCGCCATTGTGGCGCTGCTGGGTTCCAACGGGGCGGGCAAATCTACCACGCTTAAAGCCATCAGCGGGCTGTTGCCGCTGGAAGACGGCGAGATTACCGAAGGCAGTATTTTTTACCGGGGGCAGTCTCTGGCGGGTCTGGCGCCGCATAAAATTGTGCGCCGCGGGATTTTTCAAATCATGGAAGGTCGGCATATCTTCGAGGATCTGACCGTGGAGGAAAACTTGACCTGTGGGGCGTACACTCGCAAAGACCGCAGCGGCGTCAGTCGCGACCTGGACAAGTGCTTTGCCTATTTTCCGGTATTAAAAAAGCGCCTGAGGCAGACCGCCGGATACCTGAGCGGCGGTGAGCAGCAGATGCTGGCGATCAGCCGGGCGCTTCTGGCCCAGCCGCAGCTGATGATGCTCGACGAGCCGTCTATGGGCCTGGCACCGCTGCTGGTGGATGAGATTTTTGAGATCATTCGCCAGATCAACCGGAACGAGGGCACCACCATGCTGCTGGTCGAGCAGAACGCCCAGATGGCGCTGGAGATCAGCTCGTACGGCTATATCATGGAAAACGGCCGGGTGGTGCTGGACGGCCCGGTGGAAATTTTGCTCAACGACCGCGATGTGCAGGAATTTTACATGGGTGTGGGCCATACCGACGGCAAGACCAGCTACCGCGATGTCAAGCACTACAAGCGGAGGAAACGATGGTTGAGCTGAGCGGGAAAACCCTGATGCAGTCTTTCCTGGAGCGGGTCGCCGAGCGCGGCCGGCAGATCGCCCTGCGGGAAAAGGATTTCGGCATCTGGCAAACCGTCACCTGGAATGAATACAGAGAGCATGTGGAGCACTTTGCGCTGGGGCTGGTGCAACTGGGATTCAAGCGCGGCGATCACCTTGCGATCATCAGTGAGAATTGCTGCGAATGGCTGTACGCCGGCCTGGGTTGCATCAGCCTGGGCGGCGTGCCCCTGGGGGTATACCCCACCAGCCCGTACCCGGAAGTGCACTACGTCGTCAAGCACTCCGACTCGGTCATCGTGGTCTGCGAGGACCAGGAGCAAACCGATAAGGTTTTAAAAGTCTTACAGGATCTTCCAAGGCTTAAAAAGATCATCGTCAAAGACATGAAGGGGTTGAGAAACTATCCCCAAGACAACATCATTTCTTTTAAAGCCGTGGAGGCCATGGGCCGGGAGCTGGCTCAGGCGCAACCCGATCTTTTTGAGCACGAGGTCCAAAAAGGTCGGACCGAGGACGTCTGCATGATGATTTACACCTCGGGCACCACCGGTCTGCCCAAAGGGGCCATGGTCAATCACCGCAACATAGAGGCTACTACCCTGGCGACTTCCGAGGCACTGGAAGCGGATGAAACCGACAGCGTGGTGTCCTATCTGCCGCTGTGTCATGTCGCCGAGCAGATCTTCAGCCTGTATCTGCCGATCCATCTGGGGATCACGGTCAACTTTGCTGAAAGTGTGGCCACCATCCAGAGCGATCTCAGAGAGATTGCACCAACCGTTTTTCTGGGCGTTCCCCGCATCTGGGAAAAGCTTCAAAACTCCATTACCGTCAAAATAAAGGACTCTGGCTGGTTGAAACGCTGGTTTTTTAAACGCTGCATGGCTATCGGCTACCGGGTCTGTGACCGGCGCTTGGCAAAGAAGAAAATCGGCCCGGGCCTGCAACTGGGCTGGTGGATCGGATACGGGCTGATGTTTCGGGCGCTGCAAAATTACGTGGGGCTGCGCAAAGTGCGCCTGTGTTTTTCTGCGGCCGCCAAGGTCAGCCCGGAAGTGCTGCGCTTTTTCCACGCCATCGGCATTGAGGCCAAAGAAGGCTACGGCATGACCGAGTGCACCGGGCTTTCTTTTATCCACATGGGCGATGATATCAAGCTGGGTACGGTGGGCCGTCCGATCAGCTGTATCGCGTATCAAATCGGGGCGGATGGGGAGCTGATGAAGCGCGGTCCCAGCGTTTTTGTCGGCTATTATAAAAACGTCGAGGCCACTGAAAAAACCGTTGTGGATGGATGGCTTCTGACCGGCGATATCGCCGAGGTGGATGCGGACGGGCATGTATCCATCGTTGACCGCAAAAAAGACATTCTGATTACCTCGGGGGGTAAAAATATCGCGCCGTCTCTGCTGGAAAACGAGTTAAAAGTAAGCCCGTACATCAAAGAAGCCATTATTCTGGGCGATGGCCGAAAATTCGTCTCCGCCTTGATTCAAATCGACTTTGAAAATACCGGCAAGTGGGCCACCGATCAACGCCTGCCGTACACCAATTTTAAATCCCTGGCCAATTTGCCGGAGGTGCACAGGATGATTCAGCAGGAGGTGGACCAGGTCAACGAGCGCTTTGCCCGGGTGGAAAATGTACGCAAGTTTTTACTGCTGACCAAAGAGCTCGATCACGATGACGATGAAATGACGGCCACCATGAAGGTCCGGCGCGCCAACATCTATGAAAAATTTACCGCAGAGATCGAACAGATTTACGGAAAGGAAGAATCCAGCCTTTAATTTGTATAAAACCATCCAAAGGTGTCTACTATTTGTAACGTCCGGCATCTGCGACCCCTTTATACTATCGTAACCCTACAAGATCATTTCACTTTTGAAAAGCAGCACCGAGCATAATATTTGCATGCCCAGATGGTATTCCCGATTCATTCAGGAACTGCCTGATACCGATCTTGATCTGGGAACGTTGCAGTATTCCGTGGTGGAAGCCGGCCAATAATATCAGGAGCCCGGCAATCTCGAATCGAAGTGGGTGAAGAATTTATTTTACTTTGATGGCGACCATCGTCACGTCGTCATGCGGCTCTTCAGACTGGATGAACTCATCCAGTCGCAAGTTGATGCGCTCGACGATCTTTTCGGCCGGAAAATGAGCACTTTCTCTGAGGGCGGCTTCCAGGCGGG
>JASFIG010000232.1:0-7562 GCA_050122795.1 Desulfobacterales bacterium | reverse complement strand
AAGCACTGGAAGCCGGGGTCCATTTTCTGCTGCTCAACCAACCCGTGGATTACATAACCGACGAAAAGAACCGTCTCAAGGGATTGAAGCTCGTCCGCACGCGGCTGGGGGAACCGGATGACTCCGGCAGAAGGCGGCCGGTTGAAATACCGGGCTCTGAATGGCGCATGGATGCGGATATGGTGATCGAAGCCATTGGCAATAAAGCGCCGGATGAATCACCCGAGTGGTATCCTCATGTGGATGTTGATGGTAAAAACCTTATCAAAATCGATGCGGAAACCGGACAAACCTCGGTCCCGGGTATTTTTGCCGGTGGTGATATCGTTCGCGGGCCTGCGCTGGTGGTACAGGCGGTGCAGGACGGTAAAGTGGCTGCCCGGGCGATCAAGGAGTATCTAGACAAATAGGTTCTGGGTTCAGGGTTCAAAGGTTCAGAGGTTCGATTGAAAGAACCCTGAACGGGGAACCCTGCTTGCCCTCCGAAGCCTGAAGTGGCGAAGGAGGGAACCCCTGAACCTTCCAAATAGGAGGAGTAATCGTGGCAAATAACGTTGATTTATCCATAGATTTTTGCGGTATTCATTTCAAGAATCCGTTTTTGCTGTCATCATCACCGGTATCCAACAGTGCCGAGATGGTGGCGCGCTCATTTGACGCTGGCTGGAGCGGGGTGGTCTTCAAGACCCTGAATTCGGACCGCCTGCCGATCACCCATCCGTCCCCGCGCATGCACTGCGTGGATTACGGCAGCAAGAAAGAAATGGCGGTGCAAAACGTGGAGATGATCTCCGACCGCCCGCTCAAGCACAATCTGATGGAGTTTCTGTATTTGAAAAAAAACTATCCCGATCATCCGATCATCGCCAGCATCATGGGATTTTTTACCGATGAATGGGTGTATCTGGCCAAAGCCGCTGAAGACAACGGCGCCGATTTGCTGGAGCTCAACTTTTCCTGCCCGCACATGTGCATCGAGGGCGCAGGCCATAAGGTCGGCCAGGCCTTTCAGCTGCTTGAAGGCTTTACCGCCGCGGTCAAAGAGGCCGTTTCCATCCCGGTGATAGCCAAAATGACGCCCAACATTACCGATATGAACGAGCCGGCCATGTTTGCCAAAAAGGGGGGCGCCGACGCCATTTCCGCCATCAATACCGTGCGGGGCATTTCCTCGGTGGGCCTGGATGATTTTGTGCCCACTCCCAATGTATTCGGCAAAGGGGCCATCAGCGGGACATCCGGGCCGGCGGTGCGGCCGATTGGTTTGAACTTTATCGCCTCCATGGCCCAGAATGATGAGTTGAACCTGCCGCTTTCGGGCATTGGCGGCATCGAAACCTGGATCGATGCCCTGGAATATATGCTGCTGGGGGCATCCACAATTCAGGTGACCAGTGGCATTATGCATTACGGCTATCGGATCATTGATGACATGATCGAAGGCCTTTCGGATTTCATGGCCGAACGCGGCGTTAAACAAATAACGGATCTGGTAGGCAAAGCACTGCCGAACCTGCATGAAACCGAGGCCTTTGATCTGGAGCGTCAGGGAATTGCCGAGTATGACATGGACAGGTGCATCGGCTGCGGTCAATGCTACATTGTCTGTCAGGATGCTGCCGGACAGGCCCTTGAATGGGATGCCGAAAGCCGGCGGCCGAGTGTGATCGAAGACAAATGTCTGAGCTGTATGCTGTGCAAGTTTGTCTGCCCGGTTCCGGACCTGATTTCGCACAAAGAAATGCCCAAAGGATGGAAACGCCAGGAGACTGCCGTAATGGACAGCAGTCTGGAAAAAGACATAAAATATGAGCCATTTACAAAGGAGGGTCCCAATGAGTGTGTTATTTAAAGGCGGTACGATCGTTAATGCCACCGGTCGCTATGTGGCCGATGTATTTGCAGACGGCGACAAAATAAAGGCGATCGGCACAGACCTGGACAATCCGGCTGATGAAGTGGTTGATGCCAAGGGGCTGTATGTGCTGCCCGGCGCTATTGACCCGCATACCCACATTTCGATGCCCTTTATGGGGACTTACGCCCAGGATGATTATGAAAGCGGCACTATCGCGGCCGCCTGCGGCGGTGTGACCTGTGTGGTGGATTTTGACCTGCAACAAAAGGGCGAGTCCCTGCTCGAAGCCATAGAGCGCAAAAAGGCCCTGGCGGAAGGCAAGGCGGTGGTCGATTATTCCCTGCATCCGGCGGTGATGGATCCCAGACCGGAAGTCATCGAAGAGGTCAAAGCGGCCTGCCTGGATTACGGCACCCCCAGCTTCAAGATTTTTATGGTCTATGACTTCCGGGTCGATGATGCCACCATGGTCAAACTGCTGGAGCAGACCAAAGAACACGGCGGACTGGTGCAGGTGCACGCTGAAAATGTGCACATCATCGATCACATGAACGCGGTGCTGGAAAAGGAAGGCAAGCTGGAGCCTTACTACCATGCCGTGAGCCGACCCAATATCGCTGAAGAAGAAGCCATCTACCGGGCCTCAAAAATGGTCGAGTTGACCGGCTCCCGTATTTACATCGTGCATCTGTCGTCCAAAGAGGGCCTCTGGATTGTCAAAGAAGCGCGCGATCGCGGCGTGAACGTCTATGCCGAGACCTGCCCGCAGTATCTGTTACTGGATGATGAGCGTTATAAAGAGCCGGATTGGAACGGTGCCAAGTATGTCATGTCGCCACCGCTGCGAACCAAAGAAAGCAATGCTGCTTTGTGGGAAGGTCTGCGCGGCGGTGATTTGCAGGTGGTGGCCACCGACCATTGCCCGTTTGACTTTAACGGCGTAAAGGACATGAACGGCAAAGACGATTACAAGAAAATTCCCAATGGCGCGCCGGGGATCGAAACCCTGCTCATCATGCTGCATTCGGAAGGGGTGGCCAAAGGACGCATCAGCTTAGAGAAAATGGTGGATGTGCTCTCATCCGGCACTGCCCGCATGTTCGGTCTTAAGGACAAAGGCGAAATCGCCGTCGGCAAGGATGCCGACATTGTCGTTTTTGATCCGGATCAGAAATTTACCGTCACCCAGAGTAAACTGCATATGAATGTTGACTACACACCTTTTGAGGGGTTTGAGGTCACCGGAATGCCTAAGGTGGTTTACTCACGCGGTAAAAAAGTGTCCCAGTGGAACGGCGATCAGATGGCGTTTGTCGGTGAGGTCGGACGGGGTCAATTCATCAAACGAGAGCCCTTCGAACCCTTCTAAAATTGGTTTCAAAACCCCCATCTTTTAGCCGAGGGCTATTTTAATCGTCGTCGAATGGCGCATTTATCGCGGCAAGATGCCGCTCCCACAAAGTTATATTGGTATAGCGAATACTAAATAGGCTGCTGTCAAAAGTTGTGGGAGTGGCTTTCAGCCACGACATATACGCTAAGCTTTTTCTCTATTTCACGCCTTTTGAACACCATAATATAATAATAGATCAAGACGTGAAATCCCGCTTTTAGCGGGAGCCCGCGGCTAAAACCTGACGGTTTGTGAAACCAATTTAAATATATTCAAATTAAAAAAGGTGCGGGAAGCCTATCCCGCACCTTTTTGCTTTCCAAATGATGACCCCAATAAAGTAGGGGCGGGGAATGCGGCGAGCCGTTTATCCCCACCCGAGCGATCCGAATTCATCCTTTATACCGCTTGTCATAATAATGTTCCGAAAAAAGAATGGCGGCATAAGTGTTGTAGCAAAAAACGTTCCGCAATCGGAACGTTTTTTTGACAACCACTATAGATCAATCAAAAACGGCATCATACCCCTTTTTTAAGAACCTGATATTTCATTCGGTAATCTAATAATTTGAAGGGCAAACTGAATGGTGTCGGTAAGCACGCAATGTAAACTTTACGAAATACCATGCAGACACAATATAAGGGATTTTCTCAAAATATTTAAAATTTGCGATTTAGTCATAAAATAAAAACAGCTACATTTTTATTGGCAAGTCAGACCAAGTCGTCGTCTTTGAGGAATGATTGGCGCAGTTTCCGTTTCAACAACTTGCCGGCCGGGCTTCTTGGAAAATCGTCCACCACGAAGAAGCATTTGGGAACCTTGTACGCAGACAACCTGGTCTTTAAGAAATCTTTCAAGTCTCCTTCGTCGATAACACGGCCGGGCTTAGGGAGGATGAACGCGGTGACTCTCTCGCCCCACTCCTTGTCCGGCGTACCGATGACGGCGCATTCCTGTACATCCGGGTAGGCGTAAAGCACCTCTTCCACTTCCAGGGAGTAGACATTCTCACCGCCGGTGATAATCATGTCTTTCAGCCGGTCGACGATGAACAGGTAGCCGTTGACGTCCAATACGCCCACGTCGCCTGATCGAAACCAGCCGCCGGGCCAGAAAGCTTTGCGCGTACCTTCGACATTGTTATAATACCCCTTCATGATGTTAGGGCCACGAACACAGACTTCGCCCGCGCTGTTCGGCTCCAGCATGTTTCCCTTTTCGTCCCTGATTTGGATCTCCACGCCAGGCACTTCCGTTCCCACCGATCCGATAACGTGCCGGTACTGGTGGTTGTAGGCTACGGTCGGAGCAGCTTCGGTCATGCCATATCCTTCATAAATGGAAAGACCGGTCCGCTCTTTCCACTGGTGGACGGTTTCGGCCGCCATGCTGGCTGCAGCGGAAAAACAGTAGCGGACATCGCCCATGGTTTCCTTGAGCCGATCCAGGGTCAGCAGCCGCACATAGATGGTTGGGACGGAGAAAAACTTGGTGATTCGTCTTGCTTTCATGGCGGCCAAAACACGGTCCAAGTCAAAGCCGGCCATGAGCTCCAGACACCCGCCACTGAGGATGGTCGCATTCATGATGTGCATCTGACCAAAGACGTGGTTGAAAGGCAGAAAACAAAGGGCCTTGTCGTATTCAGTGGACAGTTCGTGGTGCACAACGGTGTGGATGGCGGCGTTAATGTTTTCGTGGGTCAACATGACCCCTTTTGGAATCCCCGTGGTCCCACCGGTATACAAAATAGCGGCCGTGGCCGTCCTCTCGGCGTCCACTGCCTTAAAGACGCCTTCGCCGGAATCAAGTAGCTTTTCAAAACTCAGGTCGCCTTCGGGGCAGATGATTTTTCCAAGGCAATCTTTGCCTCGCAATTTTTCAAGGTCGCCCAGCTTTTCGTCGTGTGTAAAAATGGCCTTGGGACGTGAATGATTGACCAGCAGGGTCAGCTCATCGGCTTTCAACTGGCTCGAAAGCGTCACCGCAACGGCGCCGATCTTGATCACGCCGAAATAGAAGGCCAACCAGTCTCCGGAATTGGGCGCGCACAAGGCCACGTGGTCGCCGGACGCGATCCCTATCTTTAACAGGGCTGTGGCTACCCGGTTGGCGCACTCATTCAGATATGCGTAGCTGATCTCCTTGCCATCTTCGCTGACTGCGGGCCGTTTCGGAAAGTAGAAAGCAGACATTTCCAAGTTTTTAGCCAGATTCATGTTTCTTTCTCCTCCTACATCATCGAAGGGATGAAAAGGGCAATTTGAGGAAAGATCGTCAATAGGACAATGGCCAGAATAGCTGCCACCAAGAAAGGTAGTATTCCCCTGAATATGACTGTCATTGGTACAGAGGGCGCTGCGGCCTTCAATACAAAGACATTAAGACCGACGGGGGGAGTAATCAGCCCGACTTCCAGAACAATGACCATTAGAACACCAAACCAGATTGGATCGAACTGCATGGCCTGAATAACCGGAAAGATAATCGGAACGGTTAGGATCATGATGGCGTAACAATCCATGATGCATCCAAGGATGATGTAAATCAAAATAATCCCGGCCAAAACGACCATTTTTGGCAGAGCAAGGCCCGTGATGAAATCGGCCAAGCCCATGGGAATCCTCGCCAGACCTAAAAATGTTGAAAAGATATTAGCGCCGATGATGATAAAAAAAATCATTGCCGTTGTTTTTCCCGTGTCCAGAAGGCACCTTATAAGGCTGTGCATGCTCAGTTTTCTTTTTAAAAGAGCAAAGAGAAAGGCGCCAAAAGCGCCGAATCCAGCGGCTTCGGTGGGTGTGAAAATCCCAAAGTAAATTCCCCCCATCACAACACAAAACAATAGGAGCATCCCCCATGTACCCCCAAGAGACTTGAATTTTGTTTTCCAGTTGGCGCGATCCCCGGGGGGACCCATTTGCGGGCGCAGAAAACACTGGATGTAAATGGCAATGATAAACAGCCCGGCAAGAAGGATACCGGGCAAAAAGCCCGCCATGAAAAGCTTGCCGATGGATTCCTCAGTCAGGATGCCGTAAATAATAAAACCGATACTTGGAGGAATCAGTATGCCCAGTGTCCCGCCGGCTGCCACGCAGCCTGTCGAGAGCCTCGGGTCGTATTTGTATTTATCCATTTCGGGAATCGCCACCATGCCCATTGTCGCACCCGTTGCAAGGGAAGACCCGCATACTGCCGCGAATCCGGCACAGGCCATGACAGTCGCCATGGCCAATCCACCCCGGAAATGCCCCATCCAGGCATATACCGTCCGGTAGATGTCCGTACTGATCCCAGAAATAAATGCAAATTGGCCCATGAGCACAAACAGCGGAATGACGCTCAGGGTGTAGGAGGAACCCTCGGCCAGAGGTGTAATGCCCAGAATGTGGACACCGGCTTCAACACCGACCAAAATGCATAGACCCAGAAATCCGATCAAGGCCATGGCCATGCCGATGTACATCCCCAGGGCAAGGAGAATCACCAGACAGGCAATCCCGGCTAATCCGACGATCTCAGGGCTCAAGACAATTCCTCCCCTTTGCCGAAAAAAATCAACTGAATAATGGATCTAAACAGTTCGATACACATGACGAAACAGCCCAGCACGAGATAGAATACAAAAGGATAGGCAGGAATATGAAGATTGGGTGAAGCCTCCCCCACCACCCTCAACTCCAGCGCTTTTTCCACTCCCATCCAGGTGATAAGTCCCATCAACGCCAGGCAGACCAGATGGTTGGCTACATCGGTAAGCTTTTTCAGTTTTCGAGGTAATAGGGGTAACAGGATGTCTACGGCGACATGGCCTTTTTGTGACTGGGTATACCCGATGAAGGAGAATATGAGAATTAGGACCAGGTATTCGGTCAGTTCGAATACCCCCGTGATGGGGCGGTTGAAAATATAACGCCCCACCACGTCCACGGTGGTCAGGCACATCATCGTAAACAGGGCAAAAGCGCCCACATAAGACAATGCGGAGCTTAACCAGGCCAGTTTTTTGTCGATGTGTTTTAAATCCATCCGGCTTCCGGTATCGGCTACTCGGTGGTCTGGGCGACGGCGGCATCCAGTACAGCCTGACCTGGAAGCCCCCGGGATGTCATGTCTTTAACCCATTGATCCCTGAGTGGCATGGTGATGCTTTTCAATTTTTCCTTTTCATCTGCCGGCAGTTGAAGAACTTCCATGCCTTTTTTGATGCAGAGATTTCTCATCGGAACATTGGTGTCATCGAAGACCCTGCCGGCTTCACGGGACATCACCAAACCCGTGGTCTCATCGATGACCTTTTTCAC
>JASFIG010000231.1:0-7578 GCA_050122795.1 Desulfobacterales bacterium | reverse complement strand
TCATGATATCGTCCACTTTTAGCGACTCGAATCGGAATATGTTTCGGATAATTCTTGATTCCTTATCGCGAATATGCCCCGTCTCTACACCGACCTGAGCCATGGCGATGAATTCGTCTCTACTGAAAATGTGAATATCCTTTCCGTGTGAAATAAACTTTGTTAGTCTCTCCGAAATCCACACGATTGGGTAAAGGACCACAATCAGAGTGTTTACAAAATACGAAATAGGGCCTACAAGTTTTGACCAGTAGACGGCGCCTAAAGTTTTGGGCACGATTTCGGAAAGAAAAAGGATCAAAAGCGTCATTACAGCCGAAAACAGGCCAAACCATGCGCTTCCAAATACGACTGTCGCTTTGGCCCCGGCACCGATCGCGCCAACCGTATGCGCAATAGTGTTTAGTGTCAAAATGGCCGCAAGTGACCGGTCCACATTATCTTGTCTCAGTCGTTTCAAAAGCACCGCATGCTTGGGCCGCCTTTCTTTCTGCCCTTCGATATATGAAGGTGTAATGCTTAAAAGCACCGATTCCGCCACTGAACAGAGAAATGAAAAGACCAATGCCAGCAGCACATAAATTATTAGCAGCAGACCATCAGCACTCATATTTCAATCCTTTTTTCGTAAGATCCTTCTACGTCAACGGCATGAGCCGAGAAAACCAATACGAGCGACAATACAGGGACGAAAGTCCAGCTTGACCATCTTGATGAAAATCTCGCAGGAATTGTATGTTTCCATATTGCGTGACCGAACATAATATATTGGATAGTTTTCAACATAAGTGCAAAAAAACGTACTTATGCTGAAATGGCAAAATCCATACACAAATAAATTAGAGACTTGGATCCACCGATTCCATATTCTTCCATATCTATCGAGAATATCATCATATTTTACCTGTGGTATCATAAAATATCACAAATTATGCCAGGTTCCAGATTTGTAGATAGTATCACGGCAAGGATGAAGCTTTCAATATGCTGAAAAATAGGTTTTGCAATTCAGTCGGTGCCTGATTTGATGATAAGCTCAAAATAAATTATATCAGATTAAATTTTGGCTACTACAATTTAACGAATCGATCATTTGACTGTTATAGCTGATTTTTAATTTAGTCTGCGAATTCGGTGATCTGAATCTTGCGATTCTCCATCAGGCGTTCATTTATATAGCCTTCATCACCGTTAATCTCCCGCACCAGATACTTCATCTGCTCTGCACTGATGATATTTTCTTCGGAAAAAATGTAGAGAAGCGCTTTTTCGGCGATACGGCTGACGCTCAGTGCATTCATCATAACTGGATTTGGATGGGCTGTTTCCACGTATTTACGCGTGAAATGATGATAAAGCTCGGATTGTTTAATATTGCCTTTCAGCATTTTGAGCTCTTTTAACAGCGGTTTTATATTTCCCCCGTATGCTTGCTCGCCGAGCGGTTTAAGGATCATAAAGGTATACTCTTTTCCCGGAAGGTAGTGGTGCTGATCGCAGCGGGTCGAATAATTTGGTATTTTTGAGTCACCCGTTCGCTTGTCGCCACCGACGATAATCAGCGGATCAAAATAAAGCGCCGGGCATTCGGCGCAATCCACATCGTAATAGCGGTAGGTGTAATAGGAGTCTGCAATACAGTCCGGGTGGTCGCAGTAGGCTGTCAGGGGGAACACATCGGTGGACTGTTCCATTATGAGCCTGGCGGTTCGGTTGAAGAGATCTTTGCGGAAATTCAGAATCAACATCGGGAAAATGAAATTGAAGCTTTGCTGCCGGGCATATCTGGAAATTACATACGCGATACGCTCATCGAAAAATTCGACCTCATCGATGATCCATGTCCCCACCGTGGGGTGTTTCGCCAGCACCTTTTCGAGCTCAAAAGAGTCCTCAATACTTGCAAAATTGGTCCCCGGCACCACATAGCCGCCGCGGTAGGCGATGGAATTGGGCGGATACTCCTTGAACCTCTTGTCGTCAATTTTTGAACGGATATAAAATACATTGCGGCGGTCGACATTTCCGCTGGTGGTCAGTTTTTGGACTTTTTCCGATTTTGTTATCGCAACCCGAGAATCGCGGTAAATACGCGCTGAAAACTCGGACTTGCCCGATCCCATGGGGCCGATAACAAGGGTTCTGCGGTCTGGTTTGGTAAAATCAAAATGATTGATGGAATGATGGATGCGAAGTTTGGGAAAACCGAGGCTTTTGATGAAACTTTGGGTCTGTTCGGAAATTTCAGAATGTGCCAAACTATTTCTCCTTTGAAAAATCTCATTACATTAAACATAAAAAAGCTGTCAAGCGTTTAAGTGCCGGCTGCCGGGTTCAGGGTTCAGGGTTCAGGGTCCAAACTGCTTGACGAATATGCATTTTTTTTGGTAATCAGACTATTGAAATTGATCAAGCTTCTATTGCTTCGAATATTCAATTTCAGCAGCAGGAGACGCTCACCTTCTATGCCCTGAATGGTTGATCTATCCTCCGATTCCGGCTCTTAAAAGACATCCACCTCGTCTAAAGCAGACCATTCCTTTGATCAGGCATCCAAAGCGGTATTTTTTAATCGACAGCAACGCTGCATTTCTAATTGCATTACGTTTCCAAAGGCAAACATCTATATTCGATCTTGTCCGGAGGAAATTATGGTGCTTTATCCCGAACACACCATTTTTCAGCGTGAAAACATGGGTATTTGATACAAAGAAAGGCGGTAAAAAATGAAAAGAGTTATAAAGTCAGGAAGCTTTTTTATAATCATTGCCCTGTGCATGGTGCCTGCCTCCGGCCAAGCCTTTAATCCGCTCGCTCATATTTATATTGCCGAACATACCTGTCCGAACTGCGGCCCTAAAGTTGACTACTATTACGGCAGCATTGCGCCGGATATCGCTTTATATGTGGCTGATCCTGCAGCCTGGCCAGCTTCATTTGAAGATACTCACGAAGACGAGGATTATATCGATCCCAGCGACTTTGCCTGGGGATCCACTCAAGAGGCTTTTGCCCAGGGCTGGTTGACCCATGGCCAAAATTCAGACCTTCCAGGTGCGGACTATTTTGCGCATATTCAATATACGCGCAACCCCCCAGGCGATCCAAGCTCCCCGGGATACGTCATAGAAAAGGCCGACGAACTTTCAAATGTTTATTCAGGAATTATCGATATTGATTTTGCCCATTACGTGATCGAAGCAACCATAGATTTGTTGCTAAAGGGAGATGATCCAACGCTTCCGGGAAAGCTGTTCTTTGCCAACTTATTTCGTTCCTGGCAGGACCGAAGCCTTCTGATGCGCGTATATGTCTGGCGATGGTCCCAAAGAAGAACCGACTGGTTGACATTAGCGACAGCCGAATTGACGTTTCGTCAGTTGGTTAACCGCTATGCCATGGCCCTTATGATGCCGGCGCCGATGGACGCACAAGCCCTGGCTGAGTTAGGCGCAGAGCTGGCAAGTGAATTGTTCGGCCTGGATGGTATTACAGCTGAAATGCTTTTAGATGAAATTTTGCCGGCTGCCACCAGCATTTGTGAGAATGACTATCAGAACCCCATCATGGAGGCCATTTCAGAGCTCAGCACGCGCTTGCCGTAGAGTGAGGTTCTGGATAAGTCGAATAAGGTCCAAGCTGCCCGGTTCAATCTCCCGCAAAGCTTGGCGGACAAGTTCGCTTCGCGATCTATTTTCCCAAAGGGGCATTATTAAACAGCCTTGCCTTTAAATTATTGGCTCGTTTTTTTTATCCTCAATACACCCTGCCGGATTTTGATTTCTTTCCCGCGCAGAATTTCACTTAACATCGGCGTTACCTTGCCATAGTTATCCTGCAGCATTTTTCATGCCGCAACATCCGAGACCATTTTCCAATTATCCTTGTCGCTGCACTTGGCTTCAAATTGCGATATTTTGAATTTCATTTCTCTATTTTCCCATCCATTTCCTAAATGCCATATCAGCTCTAAATATCCATTTTTCAGTGATTACTTAGAAAACGTTTCAGGCCGTGATATTTATCCCCGAAAAATTATGAAAAAGGGGACATCCATGAAATGATAACTTTCTGATCGGGTACAACGAACGCTGTTCTTGTTATCCCCTCCGTCAAAACCTATTCGGCGTTGAATCTGGCCAGTGACAGATCGCCTCTGGGTAAAGGCCCGGGCCACCCACCAGCATGCATCAATGCAGCCCCCAGCTCGCCGAGGGCATCACCGGATTTGGCTGCGTATCCATTGCCGCCCAGAAGCAGCCCGATTCTGCCGTCCTCTATCAGGTCGATAATCGGCCTTGCATCCGGGGTGTGGCTGGTTGCGCAGGGCAGATACGTCCATCCGGACAGGTCTAAGTTCGGCATTATACGCCTGAGCTCGTCGAGCAGAACAGCGGCAACATCAGTGTCCGCGCCGTGACGGAACCAATGATTGAGAGCATCGGCACTGTTCAGTGTCGGGCCCGGCTCGGCAATCCCGATTTTCAGATAGTAGTTTCCATCCGGGTACTTCAATGGCGGAAGTAAATAGGTATTGGGTCGGTTCTTGGGCGGCCGTGAAATAATGCTCGGCATGTTGGCGAACTCATGGCTCACTGCCTGTTCGGGCACTTGTATTAGAATGACGCCGGTTTTACGTGCACGAAGAGGTAAATTCTGCGAAATAAGACGGTCAACAGCACCGTAAGCTCCCGTGGTGAGCAGTATTTTGGCAGCCCGCAAAGTCTGGTTGGCGCGTGTTTGGAGTTCAACGCCTCCGGATGTGAGACTCAGATTAATCACATAATCGTTAAAATACCGGGCCCCGGCTGCCTGGGCACGGGCAGCCATAGCTCGAACGTAGGCCCGCGGGTTGACGGTTCCTGAGTTGTGCGACTGATACAGGGCTGCGGAAATTCCATCCCCTGAAAGATATGGATATCGTTCTGTTGTCTGCGTATCGGGAAGGCGCTCTATGGTTACGGCATCATCTGCTGCCAGACGCGCAATTTGTTCAATGCGCGCCGGGTCATTGTCGAGCCACAGAAAGCCGCACTCATTGAAAAATTGGATGCCTGCGGCCTGTTCGAGTTGGCGGTATCGATCAATCGATCTTCTGGCCATATGGCTCCAGAAAATGTCTGCGTCCAGCATACGCGTGATGCGACCCTCATCGTGGTGACTTGCTTTTGGAATGGCAGCATCCGTGTCAGCCATCGCTTCTGATGGGCCGATTAAAGCGACCTCTTTGGATGCTGCCGCCAGATGCATGGCCGCCGCGCTGCCCATTACCCCGCAGCCGATGACAATATATGTGAAGTCCATTTCGATTTAACCTTTGCTGGTGTATCAACTGCAAAATGTGATAAAACAATTTAGTAGTAAAATGATCAACTTCAAGCGCGGTTGTGCTGAGAAGTTTGGGGTTAATCGATTACGAATTGCGGATTGGAAACGGTGATTTTTTCAAAAAACAAATAACAGCGGTTCAATTCGCTTTGCTGTTCACCGGTGAGTCCCCGGTGAAATGGTTGCCGATTTCATCAAGCAAGAACCTAACCGGGAAAGCGCAGATTAAAGCAGGTACCATATTCCGGTTTGGCAGGCACTTCGCCGGGCAAGCGCATTTGCACAGTGAGCAGGAACAATTTCCACATCAAGCCATGCATATTGGAAAGTTCTATTTATTCGACCAGCAAAGGTGCTGATTCGGTTGATTCGCCTTCCTGAGAAGCTGACAGCTTGTAGATTTCAGGCGGTATGTCTTCCAGACGCTCTTCGTTGAGTTTGGTTGAGAGCGGCGCGTAATAAAATGCCAGCTTGAATTGTCCTGTGGCTTCGATCTTTTTTAATTTGATCTTCACATCGCCGTCTTTCCAGCGATACACCTGCTGCTTTGTTTGAGAATTAAAAGAACTTTTGGCGGCGCCATATTGGGTATCAAATGCTTTCTTCAGTTCAGCAAACTGGGCAGGTGTGTGCATCTTAACAAAAACGGCAAAGAATTTGTCATTGTAAAAGCCATAAAAAACGCCTGCAACCGGCTGGTCGGAAATCTTATAAAGCGTGTTCGGTTTGGCGTAGTATACGGCCCGGTTAGCCTCATGCACCTTGGACAAACCGGCGTTTTGCGTTACTGTGCTACCCCATTTCATTCCATGGATACTCTGTTGAAAATCGACGGCCATGGCGGCTGAACAAAGCATCATGACAAGCAGACAGCTGACAATAATTTTAGCAAACCTCATGATCTTCATCTCCTCTAATTAGAAAAAGTTGCAATATGATTTTGATGCTTCAAACGTGGTCATCATATATGCGTTGTCAAGGTAGGTTTCAGGGTGGATTCAAATCCAAAGGGGGGTGATGCGTAAATCTAGAGGGACGCCCATTAAATTATAAATTTCTTTATATCCAGAGCCTTAAACGGTTGCTTGAAGAAAACAGCAATGATTGGACTATTTAAGATACCGGCATGCTAAGGCGGGCCGATGTGAATTGTCGGCCGGAGCTCTTCCGGCCAGATATGCGGTAAGACGTATAAACTTATAAATACGGCTCCACCCCAGAACAATATAATTAAAAAGGAATAAAAAATCCAGAGCCGCTTATTTGTGAATGATGTAGACTTTCCCCTGTAAATTTCATCTATATGCGGTCGGCTTTTTCTGATAAAGTCTTTTACATAATAAGGTATTGTCTGCGATGACAAATATTTATTGAAATCTTTTTTAATTCTATCCGGGGGAACATGCCATTCTTCGGCTGATCTGCGGAATGTTTCATATGCGCTGATGCCGGTTATCTGTGTGATTTTTTGAATATAATCTTCGGTAGCAATCTGAGCGGCTTCAGTCTTATCGTCGGACTTGCGCGTGCGGGATCGAACCAGGCACACGACAAGCATCACCGCACAAACAGCTCCAATAAAATCTACGAGAGCATCGAGCATTTTTTTTCCCCTATTGATAAAATAAGGCATCGCATCCGGATGGCAAGGGGAAGATGCTCGTGGTAAACTCTCTTTATGGGTTGACGCTGTGCTCGGTACTCCACACGCTGATACAGCTCAATCGCCGCAAAAACTGCAGTTCTTGCGGCCGGGTCATGAAACTGTCACGGATTATCTGCGCCTGCTGAAAGTATAAAAAGGTCGACAGCGTAGTATACAGCAACATCAACAAACAAATTCCGGTAAGATAGGACGACTGAAACACTCGACGGATTCCGGCAAAGATGCTGCCGCCAATCTTGTAATTCAGGTCGGCATTGGATCGTTGAAAACCATCCGCATCCTGTTCCAGTGTATCGTTAAGCGTTGATTTCCGCCATGCGATGATCCGATATATGCACACGACAGACAGAGACAGAAAGGCAGCCGAAAGTAACAATAGATTGGTCGGCCCCAGAGCCGCAACCAGCACGGCCGTAAGCGCCGGGCCGGTCAGAGCGCCGGCGGCGATAATGCCAGATAGCCGTTTGCCCTGCTCGACCGAAAAACTATCCGCCATGAAACTCCAGAAGACTGAGACGATGAATAAGTTATAGACACTGGCCCAGATGAAAAACGTCCGTGCGACGTAGACGTGAGAATTATTG
>JASFIG010000230.1:0-7587 GCA_050122795.1 Desulfobacterales bacterium | reverse complement strand
GATTCTGGTATTGCTGGGCGCCTTTACCAAATCGGCCCAGGTCCCGTTTCATTTCTGGCTGCCGTCGGCCATGGAGGGCCCGGCACCGGTCAGTGCATTTCTGCATTCGGTAACCATGGTCAAAGCCGGTGTCTACCTGCTGCTGCGCTTAAGCCCGGTGCTGGGGGGCACCGAGCTCTGGCAGCTGACGCTTACACTGTTCGGCGCCGTCACAGTGGTGACCGGTGCGTTTATGGCGCTCGTACAAACCGACTTCAAGCTGTTGCTGGCATATTCAACCGTAAATGGCCTGGGGAGCCTGGTATTTTTAACCGGGCTGGGAACTCCGCTGTCGATCCAGGCCGCCATGGTTTTTTTGGTGGTGCATGCGCTTTATAAGGGCTCGCTTTTTCTGGCCGCCGGCGTGGTCGACCATGAAGCCGGCAGCCGGGATTTGAGCCGGCTAAAAGGCTTAGCGCGCCAGATGCCTCTGATAACCGTTGCGGCCGTCTTATCGGCAGTTTCGATGGCCGGGCTGCCGCCCTTGCTGGGTTTTGTCGGCAAAGAGCTCATCTATGAATCCATTTTAAACATGACCGGATTTCGCTGGTTGTTTGGCGCCGCAGCGGTTTTGGCCAACGCGGCCCTGCTGGCTGCAGCTGCGATTATTGTTTTGCGCCCCTTTTTCGGCGCACCCGCTGAGCCGCTGCCCAAGGCGCATAAGATTTCCCTGAATCTATGGCTGGGGCCCGTGCTGCCCGCCCTGCTGGGTCTGATTCTGGGACTCTTCCCGAATCTGGTCGTCCAATCGGGGGTCGCCCGCGCGGTATCAGCGGTTATGGCCCGGCCGGTGGACATGCATCTGGCTTTGTGGCATGGGCTGACACCCATGCTGGCGCTGAGCGGCGTTACGGTCGTCTGCGGCGCGTTGATGTATCTGATGCATACCGGCGTGCGCCGGTTCGCTCAGCAGATTGCCTGGCTGGCGGCCCGGGGGCCCGCGGCATGGTATTTCATTTCGCTGGAAGGTTTAAAAAAGCTGGCCGCCTGGCAAACCCGCGTGCTGCAAAGCGGCTATTTGCATCACTATGTTCTGGCGATTATGCTCACCACCCTGGCACTGGTCGGCTACACGCTTGTATACAGGAGTGATTTTCACTTTTCGCTTGAAATCGGCGATATTCGATCGTTTGAGCTGATTGTGGCGGTTTTAATGCTGGCGGCGGCGTTTGTGACGGTCTGGGTGCCCTCACGGATCGGCGCCATCGTTGCCATGGGCGTGGTCGGCTACGGGCTTGCCCTGGTATTCGTTGACTTCGGGGCACCGGACCTGGCGATGACCCAGTTTCTGATCGAGACCATGACGGTGATTCTGTTTGTCTTGGTGATTTATCGATTGCCAAAATTAAAAGAGGAATTTGCGCGCGTCCACCGGCTGCGCAATGCCGCAGTGGCTGTCGCCAGCGGCCTGCTGATGACGATTCTGGTTCTGGTAGCCCTCAGTGTGCGCGAAGGATCGCGCCTCTCCGGATTTTTTGCCGAAAACAGCTACATCCTGGCGCACGGCCGAAACATCGTCAATGTGATCATCGTCGATTTTCGTGCGCTGGATACCTTGGGTGAAATCACGGTACTGGCGCTGGCCGGTGTCGGGGTCTATACGCTGCTGAAGCTGAAACCCGAAGACAGTCAAGAAATAAAGTGACTAAAGTGAACTAAAGTTGGAAGTGCCTAAAGTTCGAGGTGTCGCTGTGCTCCATCTTTCTAAATTTAAATGACAGAATTCCTCAACTTTAGGCATTTTAGGCACTTTAAATTTTAGGCAATTGTCTCGATATAACCGTGACATTTGTGATTAGAAATGAGCGTTACTCTAAACCAAAAATAAATAATAGGGAGCATCCCCATGCAATCGGTTATTCTGACAACCGCCACGCGAATTTTAATGCCGATGCTGTTGTTGTTTTCGGCATTTATTCTATTTCGTGGCCATAACCTGCCGGGGGGCGGTTTTATCGGCGGCCTGGTGGCATCGGCTACCTTTGTCCTGCACAGCTATGCCTATGGTGTTCGCAGCACGCTGGCCTTATTGCGCATATCACCGCGCACGCTTATCGGTGCCGGCCTGCTGCTGGCGCTGGGAAGCGGCTGCGTCTCGCTTTTCACCGGCAAGCCCTTTATGACCGGCCGGTGGGGAGAAATTCACATCGGCACAGAGGAGATCTGGCATCTGGGAACACCCATTTTTTTTGATCTGGGGGTTTACCTGGTGGTGATCGGGGCTGTGTTGGCCATCATTTTAACGCTGGCGGAAGGAGATTAAAGTGGAAATTCTGGCAGCCGTTGTTGTAGGGGGATTGTTCGGGTGCGGCATTTATCTGCTGATGTCCCGGTCCCCGGTGCGCCTGATTATCGGTCTGGTGTTGCTTTCCAATGCCATCAACCTGCTGATTTTTGTGGCAGCTGATTTGGTACGCGGCAAAGCACCCCTGATACCGACGGATTCGTTGCGCGCTATTGAAGCCACCGCCGACCCGCTGCCTCAGGCGTTAATTTTAACCGCCATCGTCATTTCCTTCGGTGTCCTGGCATTTGCACTGGTGCTGTTCAGCCGAACCTTTAAGTCAACGGATGCAACTTCACTTGATGAGATAAAAACGACGGACACATGAAGCTGTTATTGATATTACCGATTCTGATTCCACTGACCACAGCCGCTGTTTGCCTGCTGCTGTGGCGGTACCGGACGGCTCAGCGCCTGCTGGGTGCGCTGGGGTCTGGCGCCCATCTGCTGGTGGCGCTTTTGCTGCTGTGGACGGTCCGGCAGGACGGCATCATTGCCACTCAGGTGGGCAACTGGCCGGCACCGTTTGGTATTTCCCTGGTGGCCGATCTGTTGAGCGCCATTATGACGGTGCTGGGTGCGCTGATGGGGTTTACCGTCATCATCTATTCCTTAACCAGCATGGACAGCAACCGGGAGTCATTCGGCTATTATGCCTTTTTCCACCTGTTACTGATGGGCGTCAGTGGTGTTTTTTTAACCGGCGATTTATTTAATCTCTACGTCTGGTTTGAAGTCATGTTACTGTCGTCCTTTATCCTGCTGGCGCTGGGGGGCGAAAAGCACCAGCTGGAAGGCGCCATCAAATATGTTACGCTCAATTTAATCTCCTCGGCGCTATTTTTAACGGCCCTGGGCATTTTGTACGGGATGCTCGGCACCCTTAACATGGCGGACTTATCGGTACAGATCAGCGAGGGCAAGCATGCCGGCGTCATCAGCACGCTTTCCATGTTGTTTTTGGTGGCCTTTGGCATCAAATCTGCCCTGTTCCCGCTATTTTTCTGGCTGCCGGCTTCCTATCATACGCCGCCGGTAGCGGTTTCGGCCATTTTTGCCGGCTTGCTGACCAAAGTGGGGGTGTATACGCTGATACGGGTCTTTACGCTGTTGTTCTCGCAGGATATTGCCTACACCCACACCATTATTCTGGTGATTGCCGGCTTTACCATGGTGACGGGCGTGCTCGGCGCCATGGCCCAGAATGAGTTCCGCCGGATCCTATCCTTTCACATCATCAGTCAGGTCGGTTACATGGTTCTGGGATTGGGGCTGTTTACCCCGCTGGCACTGGCCGGATCGATTTTTTACATCATGCATCATATTATCGTTAAAACCAATCTGTTTCTGGTCAGCGGCGTGGCCCGCAGGCTGCAGGGCTCCTATCAACTGTCCCAACTCGGAGGACTTTACCAGAAAGCGCCGGCGCTGACGGCAATTTTTATGATTTCCGCCTTTTCGCTGGCGGGCATTCCGCCCTTGTCGGGTTTCTGGGCCAAGTTGATTCTGGTAAAAGCCAGTCTGGATGTGAGCGGTTACATCATTGCCGCCACCGCCCTGGGGGTGGGCCTGCTAACCCTGTTTTCGATGGCCAAGATCTGGGCGGCGGCTTTCTGGGGCGACACCCCCGAGACAACGGACGCTGGCGCGGAGAAACCCTGGAAGACATTCAGCTATTCAGAAAAAACCGCACTATATCTGCCGATGATCCTGCTGGGCGCGCTCACCCTGACGATCGGACTGATGTCGCAGCCTTTTTTTGAGCTGGCCACCCGAGCCGCCGAGCAGCTGCTGAGTCCGGCGGGTTACATTCAAGCCGTTCTGGGAGGAAGATAAAGTGAAACAGATCAACGTTTTTTTAGGAAATATATTCTTGCCGCTGGTCTGGATGGCCCTGACCGGCGCTTTTACCTTTGCCAATTTTGCGATCGGCTTTGTGATCAGCACACTGGCGCTGTGGCTGATCAGCTCGCCTGCGGATGTTACCCTCATTCGGTATTTGACCCGCTTTTTGCGATTTATCGGATTTTTCTTTTTCTTTGTCTGGGAACTGCTCGTCGCCAATTTACGGGTGGCCTATGAAGTTTTGACACCCGGCTTCCAGATGCAGGCGGCGATTGTCGCCATCCCCTTGGACGCTGAATCCGATCTGGAAATTACGGTACTGGCCAATCTGATCACCCTGACGCCGGGCACCCTGAGCCTGGATGTGTCTCCTGATCGAAAAACACTGTATATCCACGCCATGCACGTTGACGATGTGGAGGAGTTCCGGCAGGACATCAAACAGCGCATGGAGCGGCGGGTCATGGAGGTGTTTAAATGATATTGCAGGCCGCCATTTATTATATTGTTTTCCCGTTGCTGAGTTTAACCCTTGTGCTGGGATTCATTCGTTTGCTTCTGGGGCCGACCCTGCCGGATCGCATCATTGCTTTCGAGCTGATATCGATTACCGCGGCCGGTATTATTGTCGTGTCGGCCATCACCACCAACCAGCCCGTTTTGGTGGATGTGGCCAGCGCCTGGGCCATCATCTCCTTTTTAAGCGTTATTGCATTTTCGTATTATATTGAAAAATGGAGGGGCCGGCCATGAACGAAATCTTGATAGCCGCATTGCTTGTCATCGGCTCTTTTTTTATGCTGGTCGCCGGTCTGGGGATGCTGCGCATGCCGGATCTTTTTTTACGAATGTCCTGCAGCACCAAAGCCGCCACCATCGGCGTCGGTACGATGTTGCTCGCTCTGGCATTATATTTCGAGAATCTGGGCGTGGCCACCCGGGCGCTGGCAACCATTTGTTTTATATTTCTGACAGCACCGGTGGGCGCTCATCGGATTGGCCGCATTGCTTACCTGGTGGGCGTCCGGCTTTGGAAGGGGACGATCACAGATGAGCTGGAGGGGGTTTACCCGGCCGATGCCTGCCTGCCCTTTGGCCAGGAGTGCTTGATTCCCGACATGGACGCCCCGGAGGTTAGCACGGATATCGAGCAAGGACCGGAATAAGAGAAAAAAGCCTGCCCGCTCTTAAAAACGTTTAACAGCCGCTATGACCGCTTCGGCAGCAGAGTCGATGGGCATTCTGCCGGTATTGAGGGTCAGATCATAGTTTTCAGGGTCGGCGATATCGGCATCATAGGATCTTTTTACGAAGGCGCCCCGTCGCGCTTCTCTTCTGATAACCCGTCGTCTGGCATCTTCTTCTTTAACGCCATAGGCCCGAACAACATTTTGAATCCGGATCTGTAAAGGGGCGATCACACGAACACCGAATCTTTGCTCCGGCGGCAAAATGAAATTGGCGCCCCTGCCAACGATAACTGCCCGCCCGTGTTGTGCAATTGTGTTGATGACTTTTAACAGGTGTTGCATGTAAATGCCGGGATAGAGATACTGGTTTTTATACAGGGAGGCGATAAAATCCTCGATACCGGATAGCCGTTCCTTTTCAAGTGTATCGATGACGCTGGCTCTTATCTTGGTGCTTTTGGCGATGCCCTCGATGATGTCCCGGTGAAAATAATCAAACCTCAGTCGTTTGGCCACCTCCTGAGCGACGAGACTGCCGCCGCTGCCCGGTTCCATGTTCACGGTAATAACCGGTATGCGGACTTCTGGTTTACGCTCTGGTTTAGCAGGAGGGATTTCCCATTTTCTGATCTGCTGCTTAACGAATTGAGCGATTGATTCTTCCTTTGTGACCATTATTAATTCCTTTGAAATGATGATTGCAAGATTTATCATTGCAGCACAAATAGCGGGCAATCCGGTAAGGCGGGGATCATATGGCCTTGAAGAAAATTGCATGACCATATTATTCTGGGATTATTTGCCGGTCGTCATTTCCATGTAGTGCTCGATCAGTTTGTGTTCATCGGCTGCAGAGATCTCAGCGGGCAATTTTTTTTCCGCCAGCGCGATGGCTGAATCGATAATCTCAGAACGAATCAAATTTTTGGCCTCCCCAATTTGATTCTGGATTTTGCGCTGCGTGCCTTCCAGCAGTAATTTGCTTTCGTGCCGGGCATCTTCTATGATTTGTTGCCTTCTTTGCTCGCCATCTTCAATGATCCTCTGTTTTATTTTTTCAAAACGGGCGATACTGTCATTGAGTGTTTCTTTGGCGCCTTGAACCTTTTTTTCAACAGCTTTTTGTTGCTCCTCATATTTTTTAATCTGGTAATCGATCTCTTCGCGGCGGTTTGCTAGAAAATCCCTTATGGGCTTGCGGCCGAATTTAACCAGTACAATCGCGATGATCGCGAAATTAACCCAGCGCATCACCAGGTCAAAGACAGAACGCCAGTTTTGGGTTGTATCTGCAGCCAGGACATCCGGACAATATACCAGCATTGCCGTTAGAGCGGATACCAGATAGCCGCTGCAAAAAATGATGTGTCTATAGGGTCTCACGATGTCTCACTCCGAAACAGGACCTTTGTCATAATCTTTTTTGACAGGTTCTCGGCTTCTTTTTGAACATGCTTGCGGGCTGCCGCGATCTGGTCATCGACCGCTTTCTTGGCGCTGGCTTTTGATGCGTCAATCTCTTTGCGGGTGGAAGCCATGATATCAGCAGCCTGTTGCATGCCGGAAGCCTCCAGTTGAGCCTTTTGTTTAAAGGCCTCATTTCTGACATTGCGTTCCTGTTTCTCTATCTGATGCGTTAATGTTTCAAGCTCGCTTTGCGCATTGACAATATCCTGCTGGATCGTGTCAATGTGTGTTTTTCTTTCATCCATGACATTGCGCAGCGGGCGAAACATAATGCGGTTAATGATAAATAGAAAAATCAGAAAAGAGATCACCTGAAGAATTAATGTCTCGTTAATGCTGATTAGCGCAACATTACTGATAATCTGCATGGTTTGTTTTCCACCCCGATGGCTGATAGGCGGTCAAAACAGGGTTTGACGGTACCTGTTGACTCGATAATCTTCGGTCTTAAACCACAAACAAAAGCAATAGTGCTACAACCAATGAATAGATACCGGTTGATTCGGAAACAGCCTGCCCGACCAGCATGGTCCGCGTCAACAGCCCGGCTTCCTTCGGGTTTTTGCCGATGGCTTCACAGGCTTTGGCCGCTACCATGCCTTCGCCCACACCCGGTCCGATGGCGCCCAGCCCCATTGACAGTCCGGCACCGATAAATGCCGCTGCTTTTACAATTTCTGCACCTTCGATTGCCATTTTTCCCTCCCTTTTATGTATTGAATATTGTAGATTGAATATTGAATATTTAAGGTTCGCCTTCGG
>JASFIG010000229.1:0-7690 GCA_050122795.1 Desulfobacterales bacterium | reverse complement strand
AAAGAATTATTTCCGGATACCGATCCAGGACGTTATAGTCCGTAATGACCACATCGCTGACGACGGCATCTTTGGGATCGAATACCCTTAAATCATAAATATGTTTGTCGAGAGTAGGTCGCACGGCACCCTTCAACGACCAGACCCAATCCGGGTCCAGTTTCAATTGGGTCACCATATAGATCCCAACGCGCTCCGGTAAATCTTTGGGTTTTGGTAATTTTGATGATTTTGTGTGCAGAGCCTGGCCGTTCGCCGTCTTGGCTTTCCAAAATTTCCAGTTCATCGGTTTTTCCCTTTGCCTTTTAATGTCTGTGCAAAGAGAGGGGATCTCTCCCCTCTCTCTGCCAAGGTCCAAAATCTATTCTTCGATGACAGTAAAAGATGAGACGGTTATAATTTTTGCCCCCTCGGCTTCCATCACCGTTCCTTTTACGGTAACTTTTTGACCGGTCAACTCCATGAGTTCACTGCCCTCTTCACTGTCGGCAATATCGTAAGCCATGCCACTGTTGTCGACCAGCTGACCGTCCTCGTTAATCACACCCGAGATGCTGACTTCCGATCCAGCCACTGCAATCCCTGCGAGAAAGACGGTTAGACCCATGATCAATATTCCCACTAAAATCTTCTTCATGTTTTTTTTCATTTTGCGATCCTCCATGATATGAGTTGTTAATGCTGTCTTTAGAGGCTTTTTTTTGATGCCTTAGACCGGGATGACAATTTGCTAAATTTTTTGACCTTGATAATTATTTTGCCTTCCTGAATTTGTGTAATTCCCTCGATTTCTACCTCCTGTCTTAAAAGCGGCTTTAACCTGGCAATCTGGTCTTTATCCGTAATCAGATACTCCTCTTCATCGCGAGTGGCGATCGCCAGATCAACCACGTTGCCGTTGTTATCCCAGTTGGCAGGGATAATGATTCCCTCTACGTAGATCATGGTTTTTTCCAATTTACTTTCGGCCCCATTCACATTGCATGCTGACGCTCTACGTTCAGCAATCACTGTGCCAATTTGACAACTATTTGAAATAACTTTATATATTTTAATTCTCAAATTGGGGTCGGAACTATCAGTTCCCAGCCTTACAAAGAAATGGTACCGAATACGCAAAAAAATGAAGTCAGAGATCTCAAATAGGTGGTGTATTAAAGCAAAATACGGACAGGAAGTCTGAATTCCGAAATTAACGGTTCTCGGAATCAGGGGTTCTGATTTGTAGCGATTTTCAGAATCATATTTCAATAATCCGTCATTGCGAGGAGCTTTGCGACGAAGCAATCTTTCGGCGAGCTGGGTGATTGCTTCGCTTCGCCTTGCTTGCATGGTGGGCGGGGTGGCGGGTAGGTCGCAATGACTTTTGAAGGATTCGCTAAGTCAATCGAAACATATTTTTGACAATTCGTATAATAAAAAGCGGATATGCGGATTCAAGGGGATTTAAAATCTTCTTTTCTGATTCCATATTTATTCATCAGCTTGTTGAGCTGGCGGGTGCTGATACCGGCAACTTCAGCCGATTCAGCGATTTTGCCTTTATGGCGGGATAAAACATTTTTCAAATAATTTCGTTCGATATCCTCAACGCCGCGCTGCCTGGCTTGGCCTAACGTCAGGTGTTCACTCGATGGAATAAACACAGGGCTGGCGTCGGATTCAAAGAGTTCATTGGGGAAACTTTCCGGCGTGAGGTGATCCGATGTCTCCAGGATATAGGCCCGTTCAATCAAATTTTCCAGCTCACGAATATTTCCCGGCCAGGAATAATTGCTGAGGGCTTCCAGCACCTGGGGATGCGTTGAATGTATCTTTTTCAAAGAAAAATTATTCAAATTTTTCAAAAAGGCCTCAATGAATAAGGGGATGTCTTCAATTCGTTCACGTAACATCGGTATTTCAATGGGAAAGACGTTAAGACGGTAATAAAGGTCTTTTCTGAATTGCCGCTCGTCACACATTTTTTTCAGGTCGGCATTGGTGGCCGCAATTACCCGGACGTCCGTTTTTAGAATGGCTTCACCGCCCACCCGTTGATAGGTTCCATCCTGCAAAACCTGTAATAGTTTGATCTGAGCCGAAGGTGTTATCGTACCGATTTCATCCAGAAAAATGGTCCCGCCCTTGGCGATTTCAAACCGTCCTAATTTTCTTTTTACGGCGCCTGTAAAAGCGCCTTTTTCATGACCAAACAGCTCACTTTCAACCAGCGTGTCCGGGATTGCGCCGCAATGGACACTGATAAACTGAGCATCCCGTCGATTACTGTGTTGATGAATCAGTTTGGCCAGAACGCTTTTACCGGTGCCCGTATCTCCGATCAGCAAGACCGTGCTCTTTGTGGGTGAAACCGAGCGGATATTGTCAAATACCTTCTTCATACTTGGGCTTTTGGTCTGAACGAGTTCCAGCGAATCAACATTCCAGAATTGATCCCGCAGATAGTTCAATTCCGATTGCTGTATGATGGATTCGGTGATACCTTCGGCAATGTATTTTACTTCCTCCGGATCAATGGGATACGGAAGATAGTCACTGGCGCCGGCTTTAACCGCCTTTATTGCTTTTCGGACCTGGTTTTGAGGCGCCATAACGATAATTTCAATGGTCGGATGCAATTGCCAGAATGGCCTTAACGCTTCTTTATACTCCTCGTCAGCTATCGATGCTAAAAGAATATCGAGTTCGATAAACAACAAGTCATAGCGTTTATCAGAAAGTAATTCCATGGCTCCAAGCTTCGTAGCCGCCCTGTCCACCCGATAATCCGATTCAAAACATGACCGGATCGTTTGCACGGTTTGCTGCTCTGTTGTGGTTACCAGTATCGATTTCATGTGACGGCCTTTATTGTGTCAATCCAGATACCCTGAAAATGGCTATTTCTACAAAGTAAGGATCAAATGTCAACAAAATTAGATGACCGATCATGTATGCAAAATTAAATTATCGAATTTTGGGTTTCCGCTTTCGGAACTGCCGCTTCTTACCTGAAAACATTTATTTATTCCAGTAAATTAGAGCTGGTTCTGTGATAATTTATCCCGTCAAAAATGCGAATCGATCCAAAAATCGGAATAACCAGTTCCGGTAAAATTGCATTGAAATAAAAATATATATAAATATCAATAAGTTACTATTTTGGCATATTTGTTGCCATGTGAAATAACCGGTTGAATACGACTGACAGCAGCTATAACAAGTCTACGCTATGATCGGCCAGGATCAAATCTATAATAGTGACCACAGGCGTAATTCAGTATAGGAGGTGACACGATGACACCTGAAAAATGGGATCCCTGGAAAAGCCTCTCTTTTCTGCAGGATCGAATCAACAGAATGTTTTGGGAAGCTTTCCCCGAGCCCCGGGGTGAAGAAGACGAGGTCAGTCTGGGAACCTGGTATCCAGCCGTGGATATCCATGAAAATAATGAGGCCATCGTTTTGCAGGCCGAGCTTCCCGGACTCAAAAAGGAAGATATTGACATTGAAGTCAAAGAAAATATTCTGACCCTCAGGGGAGAACGCAAACAGAGCTCTGAGATCAAGGAGCAAAATTACTATCGGCAGGAAAGAAGTCTGGGTAAATTTTCACGATCATTCACTTTGCCGGCAGTTATTGATCCTGCAAAAGTGGCCGCCAGCTACAAGGCCGGGGTGCTTGAGGTAAAAATTCCCAAACCGAAGGAACTGAAAGCAACGCAGATTGATATTCAGTAGCTGAACTTGTGGCTTGCAATCTCAAGCTGCAAAGTGGTTCCCTGTTTTCGGGAACCACTTTTTTTGAAAAGACATTGTTTTCACACTTTGAATATCAGCGGCGATAAGCTGCCAACCTATTAAGGACTCAAAGGTGAAACTCTGCCGGCATTGAGATGAACGGCATCCCGTTCCTTTGAACATGCAGCCGACTTTCATATTACCGAGGAATAACATTGAACAAATCAAATCAAATCAACAAAAGAGGGCCATCACCAGAAGCTAAGCCTTACGATCTGATGGATGGGGCGACCGGCGAAAGCCTGCAGGTGATCAGAGAGCTTGATGATCAGCGCCAAATTTCAGCCGATGCAGACATGCCAGTTGATGAGCGGCTGGAGGCCTATGAAGATATTTTTGATTCACAGGTGGGGGATACGTCTCTGGTCAGAGCGCGCAATATTGAACGCGAGGTCGGTCTGCGCCAAATTTACCTGAAATTTGAAGGCGGCAATCCGACCGGCACGCAGAAAGACCGGATCGCCTTCACCCAGGCCATGGATGCCCTGCGGCGTGGTTTCGATACCATTACGATGGCGACATGCGGCAATTACGGCGTCGCCATGGCGCTGGCCGCATCCTTTGCCGGTCTGCGATGCCAAATTTGCATTCCCGAAAACTACCACACCAAACGGATAGAGGAAATGACCGAGCTGGGGGGCGAAATCGTCCGGGTTGCAGGGGATTATGAAAAGGCCGTTATTGCCTCCCAGGAGTTGGCCCAAAAAAACGAGTTTTACGACGCCAACCCGGGCGGTCAAAATACGGTCACACAGCTGCATGCTTACGGGCAAATCGCTTACGAGATATACGACGAGCTGCGCGATGCCCCTTTGGCCGTTGCCGCCCCGGTCTCAAACGGCACCACACTTTCCGGAGTCTACCGGGGCTTTTTGAGCCTGTACCGGCGCGGCAAAACCTCCCGTATGCCGCGTATCGTCGCAGGCTCCTCATTCCGCAAAAATCCGATTGTGCAGGCCTATTTGAAGAATATGCCGACCTGTGAAGATTTGAACCCTGAACAGATCCGGGAAACCAGCGTGAATGAGCCGCTGATTAACTGGCATGCCATTGATGGGGATGTTGCCCTAGATGCCATCCGCCAAACCCGCGGATGGGCGGCCAACGCCTCTGATAAAGCGATGCTTGCCTACTCGAGATTAATCCGTGAGAAAGAGGGCCTGCAAGTTTTACCGGCATCCACCGCCGGCTTGATTGCGTTAATGGATCAGCATCAGAAAGAGCCGCTGGCCGGTGATCGCTATGTCGTTATTTTAACAGGGAGGAAATCATGAATCGACTGCCCGAAGGAAATGCCATCGTATATTGTGAGGGGGCCTTTAACACACCGAACGGAAAAACGGCACATGGTCTGGTCAGATTCACCAACCGGTATCGTGTCCTGTCGGTTATCGATTCTCGCTATGTGGGCGGAGATGCTGGCAACATATTGGACGGTAGAGCAAATGGCATTCCGATTTTCGGCTCCCTGCAGCAGGCCGTGGCGGAAGCCGACAGCCATTCCCGTCGGGCGTCCCATTTTGTCGTGGGTCTGGCCCCGGATGGCGGCCGTCTGCCGTCAGCAGCGCGGCAGGATGCCAAAAATGCTATTAAATATGGCTTAAACGTGGACTGCGGTCTGCACGACTATCTTTCAGAAGATCCGGAGATGATGAAGCTTGCTGCAAACTATGGCGTTATAATTCGCGATATCCGTAAACCGCCGCGGATTAAAAATCTCCATTTTTTCAGCGGTAAGATTGAGGAGGTCAGGGCCTTGAAGATCGCCGTGCTGGGAACCGATTCGGCGGTCGGCAAACGCACGACCGCGTGGCTGATCGTCAATGGCTTCAAGGATATGGGCCTGGGCGCTGAGATGATCGGCACCGGCCAGACCGCCTGGATGCAGGGCGTTAAATTCGGGGTTATCATGGATTCGCTGGTGAACGATTTTGTTGCCGGCGAAATCGAGCATGCCGTGTGGTCTGCCTGGAAGCAGGAAAAACTGGATGTTATTGTGATTGAAGGCCAGGGAAGCTTGATGAATCCGGCCTATCCGGGCGGTTTTGAAATCCTGGCCGCGGGAAGACCGGATGTCATCGTACTTCAGCACGCGCCGGCACGGCTTGAATATGATGGTTTTCCCGGCTATCCGATTCAACCCCTGAGCCGGCAAATACATGCGATTGAGCTTCTATCCGGCAAACCGGTGGCGGCGATTACCATCAACCACGAAGGCTTATCAGACGATCAAATCCCATTGGTCTGCGATAATATCCAGAGGGAAGTCGGTCTGCCGGCTTTTGATGTCTTGCGGGATGGACCTGAATCCGTTCTGGAAATTTTAAATTCGTATATTCGTTAAATGACAAGGGGAAGCGGCATGATGCCAAAACAAAAGGGATTGAAAACCAAACGGACATCTGTTTCCAAAAACGCCACGCATGATGAGCTGTCGGCGCTGCAGGTCTTTGATCGACTCGAGGTCGGCCCGGTCAGACTTGAATCTCGAAGGCTGGCGGCGCCCTACCGCCTTATCCGGAATGGGAGCGAAGATCAAAGCGAGCTGATTTACAGCTATGAGGAGACCGTATTTGATTCATCAGAGCCGGAATCGCAAAACCTGGCGGATATGATTGCCGCCCAGGTGGCCATCAATTACGGATTGTTTTGCCGGTCGATTGTGTTCCACGGCACTTTTGACAAGATCGATCGCCGCTTCATCCGTGATATGGCTGAGAACACCGCCAGGGAAATTTATGTCAAAAAATTTATTGAGCCCAACCCGTTTTTGACCGGTTCGATTAAGCGGTTGCCCGCGGTAAAAAAGCCAAAATATTTGCGCGCCAGATTGGAATTTCCAGAATCCCCGACGACTCAACCCAAAGCAAAGTGGCAGCTATGGCCAGCTGACAGGCACCGGCATTGCATCCTTTCCAGCGGCGGCAAAGACAGCCTTTTAAGCTACGGGCTGATCCGTGAAATCGGTCGCGAAGTCCACCCGATTTTTGTAAACGAGTCGGGGCGGCACTGGTTTACCGCCCTGAACGCGTACCGCTATTTTAGGGACCACATTCCCAACACGGCCAGGGTGTGGGTTAATTCCGATCGGCTGTTTGCCTGGATGCTCAAGCATATGCCCTTTATTCGCCAGGATTTTGCCAGCATCCGCTCCGATGAGTACCCGATTCGGCTGTGGACCGTGGCGGTCTTTTTGTTCGGCGTTTTACCGCTTATGCGCAAACGTGGGATCGGCCGTTTGTTGATCGGTGATGAATATGACACATCGGTGCGCAAGACCACCCTTGGCATCCGGCATTATGACGGGCTCTATGATCAAAGCCTTTATTTTGATCATGCGCTTTCACGGTATTTTATGCGCAAGGGTTGGAATATCAGCCAGTTTTCGGTGCTCAGACCGTTGTCCGAACTGCTCATCCAAAAGACACTGGTCGAGCGTTACCCGGACCTTCAGCGGCAACAAACATCCTGCCACGCTACCCATAAACAGGGCGAGAGAGTCTATCCCTGCGGGCGCTGTGAAAAATGCCGGCGTATTATCGGCATGTTAAAAGCCATCGGCGCCGATCCGAATCAATGCGGCTATTCATCTTCTCAGATTCAGGGTGCCCTTGAGAAATTACCTCGAGAAGGCGTTTTACAGGAAGCTGCCGGTGCAAGGCATCTGTTTTTCCTGCTGGCGCAAAAGGGGTTAATCGATGCAAAAGATCTGCCACCAGCGGCCGTCAAAGCGCAGCCTGAAATTTTAAAGTTGCGATTCGATGCGACGGCTTCTCCGATCAACTCAATTCCCAAAGATCTTCGTAAACCGCTCTATCGAATTTTTCTGGCGCATGCCGGCGGAGCCGTGCTACGAAAGGGGCGTAGCTGGGAAAAAGTGGATCTTTCCAAGGACCCGGCAATTGAT
>JASFIG010000228.1:0-7693 GCA_050122795.1 Desulfobacterales bacterium | reverse complement strand
TTGTTGCACATAATCATTACATTGGAGATGCGAATCGGCGCCTCACCTTCCACAATTCCGCCCTGTCTATTTTTTGCACTGGCCCTCGTATGACGCTTGATTAAGTTGATTTTTTCTATGAGCAAGTGGTTCTTTTTGCGATCAACCTTGAGCACCTTGCCAATTTTTCCCTTGTCTTTGCCTGCAATAACTTTGACCTTGTCGTCCCTTTTTATGCGTATTTTCATTTGTTGCATAGCTGGTTTCCCGTTTTGGTTACTGGCTATTTGTTATTCTTTATTGGGGGAACAAATTTTGACCGTAAGGCCCTTTTCCTTTTACCAATAACCAATAACATTTAATCAGAGCACCTCCGGTGCCAATGAAATTATTTTCATGAACCGTTTGGCTCGTAGTTCTCTGGCCACAGGCCCAAAGATCCGGGTGCCGATGGGTTCTCGCGAAGCGTTCACCAGAACAGCAGAATTATCATCAAACCGGATGTAGGAGCCATCCGGTCGACGAATTTCTTTTTTGGTTCGAACCACAACCGCCTTTAAGACGTCACCTTTTTTAACTTTGGCATTCGGCAGCGCTTCTTTGACCGCTACAACGATAATATCCCCGACTCTGGCATACCGTCTCCGGGAGCCGCCCAGCACTTTAATACAATACAAGACTTTGGCCCCGGAATTGTCGGCTACAGTTAGCCTTGTTTCTGACTGAATCATGATACCGTTCCTTGAGATTAAACCGCTTTTTTAACGATCTTGCTGACCCGCCACCGTTTCAACCGGCTTAGCGGCCGGCATTCCGTCAGTATGACTTTATCTCCAATCTGACAGGTATTGTTCTGATCGTGAGCAGCAAATTTGGCCCGTCGGCGGATATATTTGTGGTAAAATTTATGCTTAACAAGTCGTTCGACCAGCACGACCACGGTTTTGTCCATCTTGTTACTAACGACCGTCCCCACCAATTGTCTTTTCATTCCCTGTTTTTTCATGACATTACTTATTCTTCAACCGTCTTGTTTTTCAATTCAGCTTCACGAATGATGGTTTTTACTCGAGCAATATCTTTTCGCGTCTGTTTCATTTTATTCGGATTTTCAAGCTGCCCGATTTCATGCTGAAATCTCAGATTGAAAAGCTCCTCTTTGAGGTCATTGACCTTACGCTGCATTTCTTCAAGATTCATCTCTCTTATTTCATTGGCTTTCATCAGGCCTCACTCCTCTCAACAAACCGGGTCTTTACCGAAAGCTTATGGCCTGCCAGACGAAATGCTTCTCTGGCGGTGTCAATGTCAACACCTTGCATTTCATAAAGAATTCTGCCGGGACGAACCACGGCCACCCAACCTTCCGGCGCACCCTTACCTTTTCCCATCCGGACTTCAGCCGGTTTTTTGGTAAAGGGCTTATCGGGAAAAATGCGGATCCATATTCGGCCACCTCTTTTGATGTGACGCGTCATCGCGATTCGGGCAGCTTCAATTTGCTTGGAACTAATTGTGCCGCATCCGATTGCCTGCAATCCGTATTCACCAAAATTCAAACTCGATCCTCGACGGGCAATGCCCCGCATTCGACCTTTTTGCTGTTTGCGATATTTTACTTTTTTGGGACTTAACATTGTTATTAGCCTTTAATGCGTTATCTGTTATTCGTTATTTGTTATTGGAGACAATTGGTAGAATAGAGCTCTAAAGATTATTGTTAACCAATCACTAATAACCAATAACTAACTCTCAATTTCGGCTTCATCCTTTTTCAATATTTCGCCTTTGAAAATAAATACCTTGACACCGATGACGCCATAAGTGGTTCGGGCTTGGGTAAATCCATAATCAATGTCCGCACGCAGGGTATGCAGGGGCACCCGTCCTTCACGATACCATTCGGTTCGCGCCATCTCTGCGCCACCCAGTCGGCCGGCACAGATGATTTTCACACCCAGGGCGCCAAAGCGCATTGCCGACGAAACACCGCGTTTCATGGCCCGCCGAAACGCCACCCGTCTTTCAATTTGAAGTGCTACATTTTCGGCAACCAGCTGAGCGTCAATTTCAGGTTTGCGGACCTCCTGGATATCAATTAAAATCTCACGGTCGGTCATCTTTTCAATCTCTTTTTTAAGCTGCGATATCTCTGAGCCTTTCTTACCGATAACAATACCCGGTCTGGAAGTATATATGCGCAAACGCACACGCTTGGACGATCGTTCGATTTCAATTCTGGAAACGCCTGCGTGGTAAAGTTTCTCTTTAACAAATTTTCTCAAGCGGTGGTCTTCCAGTATATATTCGGCATAATTCTTCCCACCAAACCAACGGGATTCCCACGTTTTGACGATTCCCAATCTCAATCCAACAGGATTAACTTTCTGGCCCAAGCTTTTACCTCCTTTGTTAGACGCTAAACCGAAGATTCTTCGTCTAAAATGACAGTAATATGACTGGTTCGCTTTAAAATCCGGGTGCCCCGTCCGCGGGCCCTGGCCCGCCAGCGTTTGAGCGTGGGGCCCTGGTCGGCGGTTACATTGCGAACCACCAAAAGATCAATGTCGACATCCGGATTCTGATCGGCATTGGCAACTGCCGAACGAATGACTTTTTCCAATATCCCCGCTGCTTTTTGGGGCATAAACTGAAGCGTATTTAAGGCCGTTTCAACCGGCTTGCCCTTAACAGCCCCGACAAGCTTATGAACTTTGCGAGCCGATATTCGCATATATTTTGCAGAAGCTTTGACTTCCATCGGTTCAATTCCTTGTTCTTTGTTATTTGTTATTTGTTATTGGAGCTTGCCAATAGATGAAATACACGAACCGACTCCATTCCGCTCTTACGATTAACCAATAACAAATAACCAATAACTTCAATTGAGTTTTGACTCAATTGAATGGTTATTTTAATCGCGATTTTTTATCGCCCGCATGGCCATAAAAGGTGCGGGTCGGTGAAAATTCTCCCAGTTTGTGACCGACCATATTCTCGGAAACGAACACCGGTATAAATTTTCTGCCATTATGAACAGCCAGGGTAATGCCGACCATCTCCGGAACGATCGTGGATCGTCGCGACCAGGTTTTAACGACCTGGCTGCTGCGCGATGCCTGAGCCTCATTGACTCTTTTAAGCAGGCGGTCATCAATGAAAGGACCTTTTTTGAGCGAACGTGGCATAAACACTCCCGTTGTTTAGTTATTTGTTATAGGTTATTCGATATTAGAAACAATGTTTCGCAGCGCTCATTAAATCGCCAAATAACCAATAACGAATAACTTTCATTACTTGCGTTTTTTGATAATCAAGCGATCGCTTTTTCTTTTGCGCCGGGTCTTAAAGCCTTTTGTCGGCCAACCCCACGGACTGCACGGATGCCGGCCGCCGGACGAACGGCCTTCGCCGCCACCCATGGGATGGTCAACCGGATTCATAGCAACCCCGCGAACTTTCGGGCGCCGCCCCGACCAGCGTCTGCGGCCGGCCTTGCCCAATGACTTATTCTCATGCGCGACATTGCCGATTTGCCCGATGGTTGCTTTGCATTTAAGCAACACCATACGAACTTCTCCCGAAGGCATTTTAATCAATGCGTAAGCATCCTCTTTGGCCATCAGTTGGGCGTAAGTCCCGGCACTGCGAACCATCTGTCCGCCTTTGCCCAAACGCATTTCAATATTATGGATTTGCGTCCCCAGCGGGATATGGCTTAACGGCAGCGTATTGCCAGGTTTGATGTCCGCATCAGGGCCGGATTCCACGACATCATTAACCTTTAGGCCAACCGGTGCCAGAATATAGCGCTTCTCCCCGTCGGCATAATGCAACAGGGCAATGCGGGCAGAGCGGTTGGGATCGTATTCAATGGAGGCGACTTTGGCCGGAATTCCGGTTTTATCGCGCTTAAAATCAATGACCCGATAGTGCCGCTTATGACCGCCACCGCGACGCCTGATGGTAATGCGCCCATGAACATTACGACCACCGGACTTCTTAAGTGGTTTTAGTAATCGCCTTTCGGGTGTCTTGCGCGTAATCTCTTCAAGAGAGGTGTATGTCTGAAAACGCCTTCCGGGCGATGTCGGTTTCACCTTTTTGGTAATCACTTCTAAGCTCCTTCAAAGAAATCGATGCGCTCCCCGGGCATCAATGTAACAATTGCTTTTTTCCAATCCCGGCGCTTGCCGATGTTGCGACCTCTGCGTTTGACTTTGCCTTTAACCTGCATGGTCTGAACGCTGGCAACCCTGACCTTAAATGCCGTCTCAACCGCACGTTTTATTTCAATACGATTGGCACGTCGATCGACCTCAAACGTTAACTGATTGGCGATTTCCTTCTGAATACTGGTTTTTTCCGTAATCAAGGGTCGCCTGATGATCTCATATTGCATCATGCGGCCAGCCTCCTCTCGATATTCCTTATTGCAGGCTCCAGCAAAATTATCGTCTTGTATTTAAGAACATCGTAGACATTCAAACCTTCTGTGCGCAGCACCTTCACATTGGGCACATTGCGCGAAGACAGTTCTAAATTTCGATTTTCCGCATCCGCAACAATGAGGGTGTTGTCCAGTTTTAAGTTGTTTAGGATCTCAACGAAATCCTTGGTCTTGATATGCTCAAGTTCAATTTTATCCAGCACGACGAGTTCGCTGGCGCTCAATTTGCTGCTTAACGCCATCTTCAATGCCAATTTGCGGACTTTCTTAGGCGCCTTGAAGGCATATTTGCGACCATCAGGCCCAAAAACAACACCACCCCCTCTGAGCAATGGAGACTTAATATCGCCGCGCCTGGCCCTGCCGGTACCTTTCTGGCGAAACAGTTTACGCCGACTGCCCTTTACATCGCTGCGATGCTTAACAGCAGCTGTGGCAGCCCGTCGGTTGGCCAGTTGCATCGTGACAATCTCATGCAGCACACTGGGCTTTACGGAAACATTAAAGATGTCTTCAGCCAGGTCGACTGTCGTCACTTTTTTCCCTTTCGTATTTCGAACATCTACAACCGGCATAATACCCCCGTTTAAGGAATGAAGGCAAAATCGTTTCTGACAAAAACGCGCCTTTAAAACATACATTTATGACGCTTGATCCAACACCTGGAATTTGAGCTTGTTAATTGTGACCAGCCCGGATTTGGCTCCCGGTACCGCTCCTTTTATCAGAATAAGGTTAGCTTCCGGGCGAATATCAACAACTTCCAGATTTCGCATCGTCTGACGGTCACTACCGTAACGGCCGGGCATTTTCTTGCCTTTAATAATTTTTGAAGGCGATGCGCTGCAACCGACGGATCCGGGAATACGATGACTGTGACTGCCATGCGTTTTGCGACCGCCATGAAATCCATGGCGCTTCATAACACCGGCAAATCCACGGCCCTTTGTTGTACCGACGACATCCACCCGCTCTCCGACCTGAAACATTTCCAGTGTTATTTTCTGCCCCAGATTGTATTCAGCCGGGTCGGCAACGGCAAATTCTTTAAGCGTGTCGAATGCCCCGGCGGCCCCTTTGCTGAAATGTCCTTTGAGGGGCTTGTTGACACGAGATTCTTTTTTCTCACCAAAGCCCAGCTGAAGCGCATTATACCCGTCTTTGTCAGCAGTCTTTATCTGGGTAACCACACACGGGCCGGCTTCTATGACAGTTACCGGTACATACCGGCCATCAGGCAAAAAAAGCCCGCTCATTCCCAGTTTTTTTCCAATTAATCCGTTACTCATTGCGCCTTCCTTTTGCTCGGCAGCCAAAACCAGGCCTTCCGCCCGCATGCAATCTTCAATTTTCAGTGGTCAAAGGGTCAAAAAATTAGGGATACAGGGCAAACCATCAGTTCACATTTGCTTTTATAACCTGAATCCCTAATTTAGATCTGAGCTATAGCTTAATCTCCACATCGACACCCGGCGACAGATCCAGCTTCATCAGGGCATCCACTGTCTGCTGGGTGGGTTCCACGATATCCATGAGTCGCTTGTGGGTTCTCATCTCAAACTGCTCACGTGATTTTTTGTCAACATGTGGAGATCGCAAAACCGTATATTTTTTGATTCTTGTCGGCAGCGGTATCGGCCCGACCACTTTAGCGCCTGTTTTGGTGGCGGTATCGACAATGTCATATGCAGACTGATCAAGTAATTTGTGATCGTAAGCCTTGAGCCTGATTCTAATTTTGGTATTGGTTATCATGTTCGTGCTTTTCCGTTATTCAATAATATCGCTGACCACACCGGCCCCCACAGTACGACCCCCTTCGCGTACCGCAAAACGCAGCTCTTTTTCCATCGCAATCGGGGTGATCAATTCTGCCTCAATCGCTACATTGTCGCCCGGCATCACCATCTCCACACCCTCGGGCAATGTCAAAACGCCCGTCACATCGGTGGTGCGAAAATAAAACTGCGGCCGATAGCCACTAAAAAACGGCGTGTGACGACCCCCTTCTTCTTTGCTCAATATATACACCTCTGCCTTAAACTTGGTGTGCGGGGTGATCGTGCCCGGTATCGCCACCACCTGACCGCGCTCAACCTCATCGCGCTTGGTGCCGCGCAACAATACGCCGATGTTGTCGCCCGCTCGACCCTCATCCAACAGCTTGCGAAACATCTCCACTCCGGTGCACACCGTCTTTAACGTCGGACGAATACCCACTATCTCCACATCATCGCCCACATGGATAATACCGCGCTCCACACGACCCGTGACCACCGTACCCCGACCCGATATGCTAAATACATCCTCAATCGGCATCAAAAACGGCTTGTCCACATCCCGCTCAGGCTCCGGTATATACGAATCAATCGCATCCATTAACTCAAAAACACACTTGGCCTCTTCACTGTCAGAATCATCTGACTCCAATGCCTTGAGCGCCGATCCCTTGACAATGGGCGTATCATCGCCGGGAAACTCATACTTGTCCAACAACTCCCGTAACTCCAACTCCACCAGCTCAATGAGCTCCTCATCATCAACCATGTCGGTCTTGTTTAAAAACACCACAATCCGCGGAACGCCCACCTGACGCGCCAATAAAATGTGCTCGCGCGTCTGGGGCATCGGACCATCATCCGCACCCACCACCAGTATCGCACCGTCCATCTGCGCTGCGCCGGTGATCATGTTCTTAATGTAGTCCGCATGACCCGGACAGTCCACATGCGCATAGTGACGATTGTCGGTCTGATACTCCACATGCGCGGTGGCTATGGTGATCCCACGCTCTTTTTCCTCGGGCGCTTTGTCAATCTGATCAAACGGGATAAAATCCGCCAAGCCCTTTTTGCCCAAATGCTTGGTGATCGCCGCCGTCAGGGTCGTCTTACCATGATCTATGTGCCCTATGGTGCCCACATTTACATGCGGCTTGGTTCGCTCAAACTTCTCCTTCGACATCTTCTCATCCTCCCATGGTCTTTAGAATAGTTAAGTTATAAGACGATAATGCATATTCGAACCCATTAAAGGCCACCCCAAGCAAACACGTCCCAAAATGGCAAATGGTTCCATGGAGCCCACGACCGGAATCGAACCGGTGAACCTCTTCCTTACCAAGGAAGCGCTCTACCGACTGAGCTACGTGGGCTGCAGCTTAACAACATGTGCTTAAAACCAACCGATCCTTCATCTGGAGCGGGAGACGAGATTCGAACTCGCGACATCCAGCTTGGAAGGCTGAAGCTCTACCAACTGAGC
>JASFIG010000227.1:0-7707 GCA_050122795.1 Desulfobacterales bacterium | reverse complement strand
TCAGCAGCGAAATCGTGCACTGTCTGAAGGGTTTAGGGAGCGTTGCGAAAGAACAGCCATAACCCCAAAGCTACGCAAGGGCGCAAATTTGATTTTACGTCTGGCCCATTATTTTACATTTGAATTCTGTTCTTTCGCTACACTCCCTTACCCTGAGTTTGCACGCTGAAGTCGCTGATATTTCATTCCGGGGTCAATTTAAGAAAAACTCCCCGACCCCTTGATTCATCAAGATATGAATTCACGAATCTTCGCCAAAAGCGCCCGCGGACTATAGGGTTTAGAGACATATGCATCGCAGCCGGCCTTATGGGCCTTGACATCATCGCCACTCAGCGCATAAGAGGTGACGGCAATGATCGGAATCGTGTGCAGCGCTGGATTGGCTTTGATTCGGCGAGTCGCTTCGTAGCCGTCAAAATCGGGTAATTGAATATCCATCAAAATCAAAGCTGGACGGTGGGTTTCGGCTGCCATGACACCCTCTTCACCGGTTAGTGCTTCAATTATCTCATAGCCGGCGCTTGTGAGAAGATCCCGTATGATCCGCCGGTTGTCTTCCTGATCTTCGACAACTAAAATCAGCTGACTCATGCTTTTTTCCTTTGCTTTTCGACTCGAATCGGCAACGTGAACCGAAAAATAGAACCTGTCCCCACTGTTGACTCCACCCAGATGCGACCGCCATGCATATCGATTATTTTTTTGGAAATTGAGAGACCCAGACCGGTTCCGCCCTTTTTACGCGTACTGGACCCATCGGCCTGCCGGAATTCATCGAAAATCTTCTGTTGGTCTGCTTTTGTAATTCCAGGGCCTGTATCATGCACTGAGACTAAAAATGTTTCGTTCGCCACATTCACTTCGACTTTAACCTCCCCCTCATCGGTAAATTTAATCGCGTTGGCGACCAGATTAAGCATCACCTGGGCGATGCGTTGTTCGTCTCCTTTACCGATGGTAAGATCTTTGGGGACTTCGACTTTCAACTCCAGATTCTTTTCTGCTACCAAAGCCTCCACCGAGGTTGAAACCGTATGAACCACCTCTTCCATCGAGTATTCATTGAGAGAAAGGGTGAGCCGGCCTGCTTCGATCTTGGAAAGATCCAGAACATCATTGATGAGATTGAGAAGATGGCGGCCATTTTTTTCGAGGCGTTCAAGAACCTCCTTAATTTTTTCCGGTACAGCACCGTAAATGTTGTCCAGGATCAGCTCCGTATAGCCCAGGATGGCATTCAAGGGCGTTCTCAATTCATGGCTCATGTTGGCAAGGAACTCGGACTTATGCTGGTTGACACTCTCGAGCTCGCGTCCCTTCTCTTCGATCTCATGGAAAAGCCGGGCGTTGTGAATGGCAAGCACAGACTGAGACGCAAATGTTTGAAGCAGGTCCAGCACAGGCGCGGGAAATTCGCCGGCCGCCTTACGCCTCACCACCAGCCCACCAATTAAACGATCTTCACGCAATAACGGCAATGCCAGCAGGGCTCGGTAACCGGCCTGCTGAACGTGAGATAGGGGGTAGTCCGGTACTTCTGCAAGATCCGGAATCTGGGCAGGGGTGCGCTTGACAGCAGCCTGACCGATAACCGTGCGGTCCCCCACACGCAATCTCGACTCGCGCAGCGCTTCAATAAGATCAGCCTGAGCGCCATAGTTTATGCGCGGCACAAAGATGCCCTCCGCTTCGTCGAACTCGTAGATCGTCCCGGCATCTGTCTTTGAGAGTTGCACCGCATGGCGAACAATGCTTGTTAAGACCGTCTCCAGATCAAGGGTGGAGCTGACGGCCTGGCTGACTTCCCCCAGCGCTTTTAGCTCTTCCACGGATTGCGCCAGCTCGCGGGTGCGCAATTCAACCTTGTGCTCCAGGGTGCGGCTGTAATCCTGCAGTTTGTCCTTGCTCTTTTGAAGCTCTGCAAATAACTGCCTGATCGATCCACGCATGGCATCCAGGTGCTGTGCCAATGCACCAATCTCATCACTGCTGCTTTTATCAACATAAGTGTCTAAATCACCCCGGGCGATCAATGAAGCGGATTCCTGCAACTTAAGTAAAGGTGATGATATGTAACGCCTGGTGACGAAGATGGATGTAAGCCAAATGGCAGCGATGATAAGGATTGAAAGGGCGATCGTGCTGTAAATTTGAATCAGCACCTGTTTTTTTACGTTGGCGCGTGACATCACGATTAAAATCGTGCTGATGACACTGTCTTTAAAGTAAATATCGGATGATTTGGCGATCAGATCGGCGCCTTTGAAAGATTGCTGCGGTGTTCCCGATTGATCAACCTTAAGTTGAAAGCCAGCTCGGTTTTTTTCGGTAATCAGCTGATCTTTCCATGATATCCGAATATGAACAACGGATTCATCTAAAAATAAGGCATCAACAAAATCATTCACGACCAGGTAGTCCATGTTCCATAGCGGCGTTGGCAGACTATTCTGGGCAAACATGATGGCATTGTCTAACCGCTTTTGCATTTCACTTTCGATTCTGTTGATATCAACAATGATGACGACGGCGGCAAACGCAATCAGCAATAAGGTCAGTATGCTGATCAGGGTATAACTGAAACGACGGCTGATGCTGTTTACTTTCGGAGATGTCTCCGACGAGGCAGCTATGTGCATAGACTCAATCCTTTATGACATGTTGTATCCGCTACTTAAGAGCGATGTCTGGATTAGAGCAATCGGCATATTTTAGTCTTTAACTTCTGGAAACGGATCATCTTCCAATTTCAGGTTCCATTTTTTTTGAATTTTCTGAATGGTACCATCCGCTACCATTTCATCAAAAGCGGTTTTCCACATTTGAACGATTGAATCCGGGGTCTTCTTTGAAAAGGCAATCATAAGATCAATTTCGCGAAGGTGATAGACCTCTTCAAAGACGGTATGATCTACACCGGCCAAATCACAAACGGTTCTGAGACCCGGTATTTTATAGGCCCATAAATCGATACGACCCAATGCAAGCTTCTTCGCATTTAACTGTTCATCCGAGACCGGTTCAAGATTTGTAAATCCTTGACTTTGGAGTAAACGCCCCCTGGTATCGTCTCGAAGTGTTCCAATTCGCTTGACGTTTTTAGCATCATCCAGATCTTTAATTTTGATACCCGAGTCCTTTTTGGCGACAAGAATATCTCTTTTCGTGGCTAACGGTCCGACCCATTTAAATTTATCATGACGCACTTTGGTATACGTCATTCCGAATAGTATAACGTTCTCGTTTTCAAGCGCCATTTTGTAAGCCCTTGCCCATGGGTACACCTGGATTTCTTCCTCAGACCCAACTCTTCTCTGGATTTCTCGTACGATCTCCACAGAAGGACCGACCAGGACACCGTTGTCAACATAATTCAAAGGGGGTAAATTTTCGGTTAGAATCGTCAAATCAGCAGACAGCACAGATTGACCTGTGAGCAGAAGCATTGAGGCCGCGAGTAGAAGCAGTTTTTTCATAAGAGACCTCCTCTCCTGTTTTTCGGATTAAAGATCTAAATATGGATGAACATATTCAAGGAAAATAAGATGGTTCTTCACTCAGGATGCGGCTCAAAAGCAGATCGTGCTTCAGAATAAGAACAGGAAAGTGTGTGTGGTGTCGCAGCGATTGAACAATTGCGGTCAAAAAGAGCATTCAATAGGGAAATATTTATTAAATGGGGACAGCAAAGTCAATAAAACTTGTTATCAAGCCTGACATACATGGACGATATCTGCTGGCCGAAGTTACGCTTCTGCTAACGATTCGTGGATAAACCGAATCGCTTTTGATACTTTTGATGGCGGTATGCCGGGCTTTATTTCCATGACCTTGGCAGTTTCAGCCTTGAGGAATGGTTTAAGTGCTGTAAAATCTATTTCACCGGTACCCGGCGGGAGGTGATCGTCAAGGCCGACGGCATCGTGCAGATGGACGCCGATCAGCGGCTCAGCATAATTTTTCAGTAGCGCGTTTTTAGGGATCAATCCCAGAGCTTCATTGGCATGCGCATGACCGGTGTCATGCCAGTACCCGATGGGTGCGCCCCTGAATTTATCAAAAATAATTTCAAAGTCATCAAATCCGGGTAACTCATGATAATGATATCGATTTTCCAGTCCCAGCACCACCCCTTGTTTTTCGGCGACAGGCACTATACGGTCCAGGCTGGCCAGCAAACTGTCCATATGCCTGGGCTTGCGGCAATCCCGCTCCTTTAACTTTTGGCAAATAAAGCGTTGCGCTTCTTCTGAATCGATACGGTTCGCATTAACGTATTGATAAAGAACCTGCATTTCATGATTCATTTCGACGACCCCGCAATGCAATACCACCGCCGCGGCTCCCAGCTCGGCTGCATATTCGATGGTTTTGGAGGTATAGTGAATGGCATTCTGACGCTCGGCATCGTCGGGACTGGAGAGAAGAAACAGATCACCGCTGCCTTTTGTACCCGCTCGAACAGCGGGTATCGGAAAATAATTGTGAACGCTTACCACTTTTAATTCTGAGCGTTCAAGCGGCTTTTTCAACTGCTGAAACATGGCTTCAGAAATTCGATAGCTCAGCTCAATCTCTTTGATGCCGAGATTTTGAAAGGCCGTCAGCATTTCCGCCACAGTAGCCGTTCCATCCGACTGCCAGGATGTTGAAAGCGCAGGCATCATTAAAATCCTTTCCGGTTGGCCAGCGAACCATTTGATAAGCACGGATGTGTCTTCTGTCAAAAGAAGGTTATATGTCTTGAATTCTCTTGCAAGATACGATTATACATTAACACAGCAGATGCATTTTAACGGCCGGTTAGTTCTTGATGGCCACTGCTACCAAAAATAAATATGGTGAGACCACCCGGAATGAATCCACAGCCCACAACCAAAGCGATGTCAAGCCGCGAACGCTTCAGGGAAACCATGCGCTACGGCACACCGGACCGCGTCCCATATTTTGAGGAAGGCATCCGCAAAGATGTCCTCAAAGTCTGGCGCTCACAGGGGTTGGCCCGAGATGCCGATCTGGCAGCGCTGTTTCCTTCCGATCAACGCGAACGCATTGAAGTGGACCTGGAACCCCGGCCTAAATTCATCGCCAAACGCGATAAAATGGCAGATGTAAAAAAATTTGAGCGCCGCCTGGATCCCACTGATAAAAAGCGCCTTCCCGGTCGCTGGTCCCGGCGGGTCCAGGCCTGGCAATCCAGGGATCATGTCTTGATGCTGTATGTGCATCGCGGCTTATTTCTGACAATGGGCGTGGGAAACTGGGAAGCGTTTATAGAATTAATGACGATGCTTACCGAACAACCGGATGTGGTTCGCACACGAATGCAGATTCAGGGCCAGTTTGCGGCCCGTTTGGCCGATCGCATCCTGCAGGAGGTGGATATCGATGCAATCGTATTCAGCGAACCCATCGGCGGAAACGACCGGCCCTTAATTTCGCCAAAGATGTATGAAGAATTTGTGCTGAAGACGTATGAACCCATCCTGGACGTGCTCAGACACCGTAAGGTGGCGACCATTTGCTTTCAGACATTTGCCAACGCCCGGATTCTGATCCCCAGCATCTTAAAATGGGGCTTTAATTGCCTGTGGGCCTGCGAGGTCAATATCGATGCCATGGATTACCGCAGCCTGCGCAAGGAATTTGGACGCGATTTGCGCTTGATCGGCGGCATCGATCTGGATGCGCTGCGCAGGGGTAAGGCCGCCATCCGGCGGGAAATCGAAGAAAAGGTTCCGCCCTTGATCGAGGACGGCGGCTTCATACCCCTGGCTGACGGCCGCGTGCGCGCGGATGTGCCGTTTGAAAATTACGCTTACTATCGACGGCTATTAGAGGATGTTACGCAACGTTAATACCGGCGCAAAAATTCTTACCCTTCAGAAAAAACCTTCGGCGGAAAATTCATTCATTTCAATTTAAAGCCTTGTGCGGGATTTGATAAGCGCATTTTCCGCAACCGCGTGACCGTTATTGAACCTTGATTTTTGTCATCCGCTTTTTCTTCTTTGGTTTTTTTTTCTTTTCAAGATTATCAATATGCTCATCCAGCAGGGCACGCATGGCTTTTAAAAACTCAATCCGCGATTGGGTCATGTGATTAAAAAAATCCGTTTTCTTCCCGAGGACATTTTCAAGGTCCATGAAAAACTTGCCAACAGGGCAAATGACCATTTGGGGATCACTTTTTTTGGCTGCCATCTTTAACTCCTTCAAAGCAAATGTCCAAGACCTGGCCCTCAAGTGTAGCGTTGACCTGCTCTATTGAGGCCACCTGTCTTGGAAGTAAGATATTTCTTTTAAATCCTCCGATGCGAATAACAAGTTCATCAAAAAATTTGTTCAATTCCACATCTTTTTTCAAAAGGAAAGGAAGCTTTACCTTCAGATGATAATTTCCGTTTTTTTTGACCAGTTGATAGGGCTCGTCTTTATAGAATCGCTTCAGCGGATTCTTTTTGCCGTATAATTGCCGCGCTAATTTCTTCAGTTTGGCATATCCTAAAATTTCTCCCTGAAATAGATCAACCGACATAATCGGTACCGGGCTAAAGATATGTTCAGCAGCTTCACGGTGCCGTTGCTGACCTTTGATCCAGCTTTTAAAATAGGATTCGGTAATGTGCTCCGGTAAAATACGGTTCATAATGATCGCGTCAATGCTCATTTTGTAAAGGCAAAAATACATAAACGCCCGCTGGGTCTCCTTGAGGACCACTTTTTCAGGATTGGTGACCAGACGCACCGTTGTTATTTTGGGATTCGTTAAGATTTGATCAACGCCTTTTAGACGCTCGAACAGCTCTTCGAGCGCTTTAAAATAATCATCGTCGGGCAGAGGGACATCGGTAAATCTTTTAGCCACGGGGCCCACGTATTTCGCAAGCGTTCTTTCGACTTTAAAGATTTTCTGCATATACCATTCCAAAGTGGCCGGTATGCTGATAAACCTTAACGATTCTCCTGTCGGTGCACAATCCAGCAGGATAACGTCATATTCTTTTTGCTGTACATACCGATTGATATACAAAAGCAAACTGACCTCTTCCATCCCGGGCAAAATAGCCAGTTCTTCCGCCAGAACTTCATCCAGCCCGGTGGTGTTGAATAAGGTGGACAGGTATCCGTGAATATCCCGCCAGTATCTTGTGATTTCCTCCTGAATGTCAATTTCCTGGATAAAGAGGTTGGGGTTGATTTGAACGGGTTGGCCTTTGTTTTGATCGAGCAAATTTTTGTCTAGATCAAAGATATCGCTCAGGCTATGCGCCACATCCAGCGACATGATCACCGTTTTTTTGCCCATCTCGGCTGCTTGGATACCGGTTGCGGCTGCTATCGATGTCTTGCCGGTTCCGCCTTTGCCGGCAAAAAATATGATTCTCACAGGTAAACTCCTTATTCAACGTCGGGTAATGCTTGAATTCTATCAAGCGCCTATGTTATCAAATTTTTGACTGACCGAATTTAAATTCCGCACCTATACGTATAAGCATGAAATGCCGCGATTTCACCTTTCGTTGCAACATGTGTAAGATTCCACTGGATCTGGATTAAAATGACTTCAAAACATCATCTATCGTCCTGATAAAGAAGGGAAATAAATTATGCCGATTGCAAACCAAATGATCAAAATGGTTGAAGGAATGGAAATGGTCAAAAAGATGTTCGAAGAAGGTGCCCGGCTCAAAGCCGAGCATG
>JASFIG010000226.1:0-7723 GCA_050122795.1 Desulfobacterales bacterium | reverse complement strand
CACCCTTGATGTGATAACGGCGACATACCGTGAACTGCTGGAAGCATACTTTGGTGATACCCTGGTTCTGGACCCGGAGCTCAGTCTGGAATGTTTGAGAATTCCACATTTTTATTCGGCTTTTTATGTCTATAAGTACGCAACCGGAATCTCAGCCGCCATTGCACTTGCTGATAAGGTGGTTAATGAAGGCGCATCCGCCCGGGCGGCGTATTTAAATTTTTTAAAACTGGGCGGCAGCAAATTTCCGCTGGATGAACTTCAGGATGCCGGCGTCGACATGCAATCGCCGGAACCGATTGAAAAGGCCATTCATTATTTTTCCGGTCTGGTCGATCGGCTGATGGAGGCGTATCAGGCGCTCTAACGTGTCATGAGCTAGGACAGAGGTCAGAAGACAGACGACAGAGGTCAGAGGCAAATAATCCTCATGACATCTTTTTCTGACATCTGTTTTCCGAAAAGGAGCCTGACACCTAATAAATTAAGAATTCTCGTCGCCATTTTTGATTCTTGTTTGAAGTGTAACTAATTTAATTTGAGAGGAGCCCATGGACTACAAGGTCATCATCGTCGGGGCAGGCCCCGCCGGCATTTTTTCGGCCTTGACCCTGGCCGATTTAGGCATCAAACCGGTTCTTTTGCTCGAGCTGGGCAAAGATCTCAGTGAGCGCAAACGTCGCAATTCCATTGATATGCTTTGCGGCTGGGGGGGCGCCGGCGCTTACAGTGACGGCAAATTGACGTTATCACCGGAGGTCGGAGGGTTGCTGGGGGAGTATCTGGAGCCCGATTCACTCAATCAAATCCTGCAGACATCAGATCAAATCTGGGTCGATCACGGTGCGCCGAAAGAGATATTCGGTGAGGCATCACCCAAGCTTGAAGATCTGGCCGACCGGGCCCGTCTGGCCAATCTAAACCTCATCCCGTCACGTATCCGGCATATCGGCACGGAAAATTGCCAGGTGGTTTTAGACCGATTAAGCCAGTCTATAGTGGACCGCATCGAAACCCGAACCAGCAGCCCGGTTGAGAGTCTGATAGCTGAAAACGGCCGCATCCAGGGTGTCAAACTGGAAAGCGGCGAAACCTTTACCAGCCGGTTTGTTGTTGCCGCTCCGGGGCGGTCGGGCGCCAGCTGGATGAAAAAACAGGCGGAATCCCTGGGGCTCAAAACCCAGGCCAGTCCGGTGGACATCGGCGTTCGGGTGGAACTGCCGGCCGCGGTCTTAAAGGAAATTACCGATATTATTTACGAATCAAAGCTGATCTATTACTCGAAAACCTTTGATGAAAAGGTGCGCACGTTCTGTATGAATCCCTATGGCGAAGTGGTTATCGAAAAAACCAAGCAGGTCGTCACGGTCAACGGCCACAGTCACTCCTACAAAACGAGCGATAATACCAACTTTGCCATTCTGGTCAGCAGCGCGTTCACCGAGCCCTTCGACGACCCGATCGGATACGGGCTGTACATTGCCAGGCTGGCGAACCTGCTGGGCAACGGGCCCATCATCCAGCGGCTGGGCGATTTGCTGAACGGGCGGCGCAGCACACCGGAGCGCATCAATCGCTGTCTGACACGACCAACGCTTCCAGAGGCCACCCCCGGAGATCTCAGTTTCGTTTATCCCTACCGGCACCTTCAAAGTATTATTGAAATGCTGCAGGCACTCGACAAGGTAGCGCCGGGTGTTTATTCACGCCACACATTGCTATACGGGGTTGAAGTCAAATTTTATTCCAACCGCATTGAGTTGTCCCCGGAGCTGGAGACCGGCGTGGAAAATTTGTTTGCCATCGGCGACGGCGCCGGGATTACCCGCGGCCTTATTCAGGCTTCGGCCAGTGGGATCCTTTCCGCCCGCACCATTGCCCGGCGCCTTAATCGCGGCGGCCGCTAGTCACCTGATTTTGAAGTTTATGCTTTATTTTAAGGTAATTTTTCACCACGAAGACACAAAGGGCACAAAGTTTATAAAAGAATTTTAACGAATATCTATTTTATCGTTCTTTGTGATCTTCGTGACTTTGTGGTTATCTTATTGCTACCGGATCATTAAAGCGGAGCAGCACTCAGTTTGCGTTCGAAAAATTTGAAAGGAGATACTATGAGTGAAAACGTTGTTTATACCTCCAAGGTAAAAATTGAACGGATTAAAGGCCCTTTGCGCCGTGCTTACCTGCCCCGGGAGACGGACCCGGTTCTCTTTGGTGTTCACTCTGAAATTGCAGAGCATTACGGTGTTGACCCGCAGGTTCATGAGCCGCATGCGACCACTTTGGATTATGTCGTTGCGGCAACGGCGGGCTGACTGACCGGCACTTTTGGCGGCGCGCTGGAAGCGCGTGACATTCCGGCCGGTGAAGGGCGTCTGATTTCAGAGGCAAACGGAGAAATTGAAAAAGACGGCAAGGTGCTGGTCATTCGCCGTATTCATGTAACCTATCATCTTAAATTAAAGCCGGAGCAGCAGGAGACGGCTAAAAAAGTGCATGGATTCCACGCTGATTTTTGCCCGGTTGCACGGTCGATAAAAGGCAGTATTCAGATTAGCACCGAATTACAATTTGATGATATTTAGGCTCAGTTGACCAACCCTTCTAAATATAAAATGACAAACTGTTAGTTGTCCGTCGTCCGTTGCGATACATGATTTTCGGTTGTCGTTGCCCGTAAATGACAACTGACAACTAACGACCAACCACGGACACCGAGCTTTATGCTCGGGCAGAAAGGAGGGAAAAAATGGCAGCCAAAAAAATCTTATTGCTGGCAGGAGATTTCGTGGAAGATTACGAAATCATGGTGCCGTTTCAGGCGCTGCAAATGGTCGGCCACACCGTACATGCGGTATGTCCCGGCAAAAAAGCCGGCGAGTTTGTCAGAACCGCAGTGCACGATTTTGAAGGTGACCAAACCTATAGTGAAAAGCCGGGCCATAATTTTACGCTGAATGCCACTTTTGACGAAATCCAGGCCGAAAACTATGATGCGCTGGTGATTCCCGGTGGACGTGCACCGGAATATATTCGCCTGAATGATGATGTTATAAAAATTGTGCAGCATTTTGCCGAAGCCGATAAGCCTGTTGCCGCCATCTGCCACGGGGCCCAGGTTCTGGCCGCCGCAGGCGTTTTAAAAGGTAAAAGCTGCTCTGCTTATCCGGCCGTTGGCCCGGATGTCAGGACATCCGGTGGGGAATATGCTGATATTCCTGTCGATCAGGCCCATGTCGATGGAAATCTGGTGACTGCTCCGGCATGGCCGGCGCATCCGGACTGGCTGGCAAAGTTTTTAGCGGTACTCGGTACCCGAATCGAACTATAGAACCAGCCAAGAGGTGTGAAAAAAAGTATTTATGACTCCGCTGTCCCTTGAGCAGAAGAATTCAACGCACTGGTTCGCGCGTCTGTCGGGTGGCAATCTGTGCGGTAGCTATGAAAGTCGGCACGGCCGCTACGACCATGCCAACAACCCTCATCTTTGCGGCAACCGTTCTTACCGTTTGGCTGATGAAAAAGGACTAAAGGCAATGGTTGAAATTCGTCTTTACGGAAAGTTGCGTCGATACCTGAGAGATCCCAAAGCAACTCGAGGCGGAATTTTAAAACTTTCCGCTTGGATGAATTTAAGATAGAACACCTATTTTTACAGGTACTTGCTTCATTCATTTTAAAAGCAAAAAATTGAAAAAACTATTTCATCTTTGCCTTTTACATGTTTCTGTCAGTCTGATTGTTTCGGGTTGTACCTCTTTGCGTGAACCTGAAAGCAACGAACCACCCTACCGTTGGTCCAATTTTTTCAACAATAAATGCGGCCCGATGCTGCAATTCAAACTGAATTCAGAAGATGAGGCTATTTTGAGCTACCCTTGTTCAAATGGCCTTGTCGTAAGCCAGGCAGCCCGATTGCACCAACAGCAAGGCAAAGTCAAACTGTGGGTCACATCCGATTTGCCCCGTGAACAACTTTATCAGCTATCCAGGAGCAAATGCCGTGCATCCCTGATCTATCTGGGGCCAGTCCGTGCGACCGTTAAATTTCCCTGTGCTCTTGTTCACCTGACGGCAACCTGTGATATTGTCAATAAAGAAACAATGGATGTGATGACAGCCATTCAACTGCAACCCACGAAAGTGTTGATTACCTTCAGTGACGGGATTCAGGAATTTCGTTTAGAAGAGGATCTTTTGATACCCCTGGGACCCTTAAAACCATTCAAAGGCCCAAGACCTTCTTTACCCATGGCCTTAAAGCAGGACAACCGTACATGATGCGCTTGCCTTAAAGATCAACCTGAAACGCATTATTTTCTGTAAGCCATCTAAATGGAATCAATTTATAAAAAAGTAGCTCACCTAATGGTTGACCTGATACCCTGTGTAGCTTTAACCGGTGCCGGGATATCAGCTGAAAGCGGTATTCCCACCTTTCGCTCCAAGGGCGGCCTGTGGGAGAAATATGACCCCATGATTTATGCCTCCATCGAGACCTTCAGGCAGGATCCGTCCAAATACTGGACCATCCGCGGTGGATTCATCCGCAACTATAATGACTATCAGCCCAACAAAGCGCATGTTGCACTGGCGGCGCTTGAAAAGATGGGGATCGTGCGCCATGTGATTACCCAGAACATAGACGGGCTGCACAAAAAAGCCGGCAGCCAAAACGTAACCGAAATACACGGCAGCCTCAGAGAAACCTACTGCCTGCAATGTGGCAAAGAATACCTGGCGCCCGACGTGCCGGACGGCATACCGCCGTATTGCGAGTGCGGTGGGGTGCTCAAACCCAACACGGTGTTGTTCGGTGAGCAACTGCCCGAAGGTGCCCTGGAGAAAGCCTACCAGGAATCGTCGAGCTGCAGACTGATGCTGGTCATCGGTACTTCCGCGGTGGTCCAGCCGGCAGCATCATTGCCCGCTGTGGCCCGGCAAAAAGGCGCCAAAATCGTGGAAGTGAACATCGAGCCTGCTTTTTCCGCTGCAGATGTTGTGGTCAAAGAAAAAGCCAGTGTGGGCCTTTCACATATTTTGGAAGCCGTCAGGAGGATTTATGCCTAAGGTAAGTCTAGAGGCGCAAGGGGACATTGCCCTTTTGCGATTAAACAACGGCGTCATCAACGCCATCAGTCCGGAAATGCTAAATGACCTAGCCACGGAGCTCAAACGCATAAGAAATGAATTCAAAGGGATGGTTTTAGCCGGGAGTGACAAATTTTTCAGCATCGGTCTGGATTTGCCGCACTTGCTTCAATTGAGCCGTGCTGAAATGACGAACTTTTATGCTGCCCTTAACGAAGTGCTTTTAGATCTATACACTCAGCCACTGCCCACTGCCAGCGCCATTGGCGGCCATGCCACCGCCGGAGGCGCCGTTTTGGCCGTGGGTACCGATTTTCGTTTCGTTGCCGAGGGCCGTAAATTGATCGGGTTCAACGAGGTCAAAATCGGTCTAGCGGTTCCCGCTCTGGCCGATTTAATTTTAAGGCAAATTATCGGTGATCGCCGGGCCACTGAAATGGTGTTTGGTGGTGACTTTTTGGAACCGGAGCAGTCGCTTGAAACCGGCCTGGTGGATGCCGTTGTTACTTCAGAAGATCTGGAAAAGGAAGCGGTTGCCAGAATGGAGGCCCTGACCGCCATGCCGCCCGGAGGGCTTGCGCTGGCGAAAAAAAATCGTGTTGAAGCGGTGCGGTCTCAATACGACAAAATCCGCCAATCCGATGCCGATGATTTTCTGAACTGTTGGTTTGACGACACGGTGCAAAAGTTGTTAAGGGAAGCTGCCCAAAAATTTTAAATACAGGTTTTTAATTTATTTTATCTGGAGCTTATATAGGATTTTCGGAATGCGGGGGTTGGGAACTTTGCAGTTGACCCGGTGGGCCGGGTTGCGATAATCTTTGCAAAAATTTTTCTGCCGGAAGTATCTCAAAAGATCTTAAGATGGAACTTGACAGAGGCAAGGTTACATTTATTTTTCTGGGCATATTGGTGCTGGTGGCTGTGGGAGTCGTATTAAAAGCCGCGCAATCGGTGATTCTGCCGTTGATTATTGCCTGGCTGCTGTCATTTCTCATCGGTCCGGCCATCAACTTTATGACGGCCCGCAAAATACCGACCACCCTGGCCGTTGTCATCATCCTGATCATTTTAGTTGGAATTTTTTATCTGTCCTTTACCTTTTTGTATGCGCGTTTTGCAGCTTTTGCTGCTGCTTACCCGAAATACCATGCGCGCTTCACAGAACTCATCACTTTGGTCACCAGCAGATGGAATCTGGAGTTTGATCCCCTGGCAGGCATAAACTGGGGACAAAACATCGGCCGTTTTCTGGCTTCGCTATCACGATCCATTTTTGTGTTTATCTCCCAGCTGGTTCTGGTCGTTATTTTTCTTTTTTTTATCCTGCTGGGCAAGCCTTTTTTCCGCTACAAAATTCTCAAGTCTTTTTCAACTGAAAATGCCGACCAGATCAGCCAGATTACCTTTTCGATTACCGGCCAGATTCGGCGCTATCTGTCTTTGCAATTTCTGATCAGTTCTACCACCGGAGTTCTGGTTTGGCTGGTGCTGGAACTTATTGGTGTGGATTTTGCCGTTACCTGGGGGGCCCTGGCATTTTTTCTTAATTTTATTCCAACGGTCGGCTCGATCGTGGCCTCCATTCCGCCGGTATTACTTGCCTTGGTTCAATTTTACCCGTCATTGTGGCCCGCGGTCATCACCCTGTTAGCAGTGACCACCATCCAGATGGGTATGGGCAACGCACTTGCTCCAAAAGTGATGGGGGATCAGTTGAATCTGAGCCCTGTTGTGGTTTTACTTTCACTTTTATTCTGGGGCTGGCTGTGGGGAATTGTCGGGGCTTTGATTTCCATACCGATTGCTGCAGCCATTAAAATTGTATGCGAAAACATTAAAACACTGCACCCCATAAGCGTGATGATGGGATCCGGTAAGAGCTATCGGCGCGAATTTCAAGACTGATCCCGCATCGATCAATCCATCCGCCTTCACACCTGTCCAAATTCTTCGCCAGTTCAATATTGGTAAACTTGATTATAAATGTTCAGATTTTGTTCGATCGCTCCCGCAAAATGCGGGATTTCACGTCTTGATTTAAAATATTAAGGTGTTCAAAGGGCGCAATTCTGTTCAAAAACGGAGCATACAGCTCTTTATAATGACTTAAAATGGTTTCTAAACACTCAGATTTTGTCTGAGGGCAAGGCGTGAGGAGGAGAAAAAGCGCCGCGTACATTTAGTACGTAAGCGCATTTCGAGGACGAGCAACAAAGCTATCGGGTAAAAGATGGTTGTTTTAAAACCATTTTACCAGCCGGCCTCTTTCTTGAGCGACCTGAGCAACAACACCAGCGCAGCCTTCAGCGTCGCATTCACGTTCTCTCCGGTTACGGCGCTGGCGGGAAATGACGGCACTTTGAGCTGACGATTGTAGGCGTTTTCCATTTCTTCAATTGACATTAACGGAACACCTTCAGCTTCCAGGTCGCGTTTGTTGTATTGCAGCACAAGGGGCATTTTCATGATGTTGAGGCCATAGCCCTTTAAATTGATCGCGAGGTCTTTTAAGGAAAGGAGGTTTTTTTCATGACGGATTCTGAGGGAGTCGGCGACAAAGACCAGGCCATCGACGCCTTTCAGAACCAGTTTGCGAGTCGAGCTGTATTTCACCTGGCCCGGTACG
>JASFIG010000225.1:0-7761 GCA_050122795.1 Desulfobacterales bacterium | reverse complement strand
GTGTTGGACAGCAACTGATGAATAGCCAGACTGACGTCATCATTGAAAATGGAGGTGATATCTTTGTCCATACGCGCAAGCCAATTGTCTTTACCCTGTATGCTGGCGAAAATTCACCGTTTTCGGGAAATTTGAAATTTAAACCCACCATAAGTGACAGCTCCTTTGGCGTGTGTACTTCAAGTGCGACAGTCGGCCATTCATACAGTCAAGGCCGAGCAGATGCCGTGTGTGTTGTATCTCAAACAGCCAGCCAGGCTGATGCAGCCGCGACTGCCATGGGCAACAAGGTTCAATACAAGAAAGATATTGGCCGGGTAATTCAAGAAGCATCTCATAACCACAATATTTTTGGGATCATTGTTGCCTTGGAAGACAAGTTAGGTATCTGGGGTGAGGTTGAAATTATATAGTACTTTTATTGAATGATAGGAGAGGACAGCTATGGTCAAAAAGAGTGTATTGTTACATTTTGGAGCTTCTTTGGTCGACAAACCAATTATTACGGGTTTAATTCGAGATTATGATGTGTCGGTCAACATTTTACATGCGCGAGTGACACCCGAAGAGGCGGGCACGATGTTTGTGCATATCGAAGGAGTAGAGGACAAAGTCAGTAAGGCGCTGGATTATTTGAATCAAATTGGGATTCGTTTGGTTTTCCCGAGAAAGAATTTGATTTGGCAAGAAGCAAAATGTACCCACTGTGGATCTTGTGTGGGTCAATGTTTTCCAGATGCCCTTCTTATCCATAATGAAACAGGATTGGTACGCTTTAAGCATGAGCTGTGTGTGGCCTGTGGATTGTGTATTCCTGCTTGTCCGTTTGGAGCTCTTGAATCTGTCGACCAGCACGTGGCTGCATCACAATAGTAGAAGGATATAGATGATGACCAAAACATATGAAGAAATAAACGAAAAGATCCGCCAAGGAAAAGCTGTTGTCGTCACGGCTGAAGAGATTATCGATATTGTAAAAGAGAAAGGAGCTAAAAGAGCTGCCCAAGAAATAGACGTTGTGACAACTGGGACTTTTGGCCCGATGTGTTCTTCGGGAGCTTTGCTCAATACCGGGCATACCAAGCCAAAAATGAACTATAAAAATGCCTGGCTTAATGGAGTAAGCGCTTATTGCGGAATTGCTGCAGTGGATCTTTACCTGGGGGCGACAGCAATTCCGGACGACGATCCGGCCAATAAAGTCCACCCCGGTAGATTTAGCTATGGGGGCGGGCATGTAATTGAAGACTTAGTGGCGGGCAAAGATATACTGTTCGAAGCTACATCCTATGGTACAGACTGTTATCCCCGTAGAGAAATATCAACCTGGATCAACATAAAAGATTTAAATTCAGCAACATTACTCAATCCACGCAATGCCTACCAAAACTACAACGTTGCCATAAATGCCAACTCCAAAAAACCTATTTACACCTATATGGGTGTTTTGCGACCGAATATGAATAACGCTAATTATTGTTCCGCTGGTCAACTGAGTCCGCTTTTAAATGATCCCCATTATCGAACGATTGGGATTGGGACCAGAATATTCTTAGGAGGCGGGGTCGGATATGTCGTCTATCACGGAACTCAGCATGATCCGGAAGTAAAGCGAACTGACAATGGGGTACCAACCGGTGGTGCCGGAACAATTGCTCTGATGGGAGATATGAAAAAGATGAATCCTGCTTTCCTTCGAGGTGCTTCTATGACTGGTTATGGAGTATCTATTGCGGTGGGAATTGGGATACCCATTCCTATTTTGGATGAAGAAATGGTTCAAGCAACAGCGATAAGTGATGCTGACATTCTAGCCCCGGTAGTTGATTATAGTGAAGATTACCCTGAGTTTAAGGGCAAACCGCTGGCTCAGGTTAGCTATGCCCAACTGAGAAGTGGAAAAATTTCAGTCAAAGGTAAAGAAATAAGAACCGCGGCTCTGTCTAGTTTGCCGAAAGCCAGAGAAATTGCCCAAAAGTTAAAAATGTGGATCCAACAAGGAGAGTTTTTAATAACTCGTCCGGTGGAAACGTTACCCGATCTTGGTTCTGGAGTAACGATGAATCCACTCAAAGAACGTCCGGTAAAAAAACCTGCATTGAAAAGACATTTTAGGTTGTAGATGTGACCGAAGTGTATCCACTTATTATGCCTGAACTAGCGCTACAGTATTTACCTCGCTTCCGATCCCTTTGTGCGAATCGGCATAATCCGACTCTGGGAAAACCATATTTAAATAGTGTCAATCAGTTTGCAGATCAAAAAGGGATATATGCGATGTTCTGTATCCTCCGATATCTACCCCCACCATTTAAAGAAGTGATGTACCGGTCCGTGGCCATGGCCGATCGTATAGGCGGCTCCGGCCGCAATGGCCCTGTTCATAAACGTTTTGGCTCTTTGTACCGCTTGCTCGATATCATGGCCCTTGGCCAGATAGGCGGCAATCGCTGACGAGAGCGTGCAGCCGGTGCCATGGTTGTTGCGGGTTTGAATGCGTTGTGCCGTCAACCACACCGGGCGGTCCTCGTCCGCCAGGTAAAGCAGGTCGCTGCTTTGCCTGTCATCCCCGTGCCCGCCTTTAATCAGGATACTGCGGCTGCCGTGCGCGGCCAGTGCGCTGGCGGCAGTTTCAACATCTTGTCGGCTCTGGATGGTCTGCCCTGTCAGGACGACGGCCTCGGGCAGGTTGGGGGTCATGACCGCGGCCAGCGGCATCAAATAGACTTTGATGGCCTCAACGGCGTCATCCTGCAGCAGTTTATCTCCGCTCTGGGCCACCATAACCGGATCGAGCACAATTTTGTGAGCGCGATGTTTTTTGAGTGCTGCGGCCACCGCCTCGATCAGCTCGGCTGAATAGAGCATCCCGATCTTAATAGCATCGGCACCGATATCGCTCAGGACGGCATCGATTTGTTCAACGGCAAATGCCGGGGGGACGGCGTGGATGCCGTTAACGCCCCGGGTATTCTGGGCGGTCAGGGCGGTAATGGCCGACATGCCGTAACAACCGATGGCTGAAAAGGTTTTCAGGTCGGCCTGAATGCCGGCGCCGCCGCCGCTGTCCGAGCCGGCGATGGTCAGAACTATACGATATTGTTTGGCGGTTTCCTGATTCTGGGCAGCTTCATTCATGTTCTTTGGCCTTAAAATGATCCCAGCCTGTCGGCATTATGGGTCTGGTTTGTCCGTCCGGATAGTTGAGGGTGAGCTGCTTGTCCGCGGTGATTTCACCGATGGCAAACAGCGGGCGCCTGAATTTTTTTTCAAAGTCATGCGCAATTTCTTCTGCGCGGTCCGGCGCTATCGTGCACAGCAGGGTATAATCTTCACCGCCGGAAAGGGCGTAATCAACCGGATCAAAATCAAAACGCCCGCAAAAGTTTTTCAGGCTCGATGAAATGGGTATTTTATCGGCATACAGGCGGGCGCCCACCCGGCTTTCTTCAGCGATATGGCCCAGATCGGAGCTCAAACCGTCGCTGGTATCAATGGCCGCATGAACCCCCGGCTGGCGGGCAAGAAAGCGGCCTTCCTGCAAATGGGGTTGCGGACGGTTGTGGGCCTTGAGCAGTGATTTGAGCCCTTCCGTGTTAGCGGCAATTCGATTGAGTATCAGATGCAGACCGGCCTTGCTATCGCCCAGAAATCCGGTTGAAAATATGGTATCTGCCGGCCGGGCCGCATTGCGGCACAGAATGTCTGCCTCCGGCACGAGGCCCTGGATGACGATATTGATGATCAGATCGATTCTGGAGCGGGTGGTGTCTCCTCCGAGCACATTGACATCGAATTTAGCGGCAAGATGCTTGATGCCGTCGTAGATGTCATCCAGGTAATCCAGCTGGCAGTCGTCGGGAATGGCAATACTGACAAATGCCTCCCGGGCGGTGCCGCCCATGGCGGCGATGTCACTGAGGTTGACGGCCAGCGCCTTATGGCCCAGATCAAATCCGGATATGGCTTGGCGCAGGAAATGAATACGCTCAACCAGCAAATCCGTGGTGATCAGCGTCAGTTGTTCGGGGTCAGTTCGAAAAGCAGCAGCATCATCGCCGATGGCTTTGACAATCGTATCCGGCCGAATCAAGCAGCCACGGCTGATCTTTTTGATAAAACCAAATTCGCCGATTTCTTTCAGGCTCATATCTGTCGGGCCTCTCTGATTACCTGCTTTAATTCACGGGCTGCGGTTTCGGGGTCATCGGCGGCGACTATTGCCGAAACCACCGCAACACCGTCCGCGCCGCTGCGGATGACCTCAGCGGCGTTGTCCCGGTTTAAACCACCGATGGCCACCAGCGGCAATTTTACTGCCTTGCGAATTTCGTGTAGACCCTCCAACCCCAGAGCCGGTGCCGTATCGGTTTTGGTGGGCGTGGCATAAATGGGGCTGACGCCCAGGTAATCGGCCCCACCTTTTTCAGCCGCGATGGCGTCTGCCAGGCATTCAGCTGAAATGCCGATGAGCATCGTATCACCCACAATACCTTTGGCCGTTTCCAGCGGCATATCCTTTTGGCCAAGATGCACACCATCGGCTGCAACCGCCTGAGCGACATCGAGCCGGTCGTTGATAATCAACGGGATATGGCGTGTTTCAAGGAATGCTTTAATCCTCAGGGCTTGCTGGATAAACTCCAGGGTCGAACACGCTTTTTCACGCAGTTGCACGACGGTGGCGCCGCCGTTAACGGCAGCCATTACAATGTCATAGGTTGAGCGGCCGCGGGCCAGACCCCGGTCGGTCACCAGGTACAGGGAATAATCGATATTTTCAATTTTCATAAGCGCTGCCTTATGTTTCCTGGTTCTGGCTTTAAAGGATTCAAGGTTCAAAGGTTCAGGGTTCACAGGTTCAAGGTTTCTGCAAGGCTGTGGTTTAACCTCCGAACCTTTGAACGCAGAACCCAGAACCTTGAATAAGCGCCAGAGACGCTATCCATTTGCCTCTATTTTACAACCGGCTTTAAGTACCTCGGGAGTTATATTATACAGCGCATCGATCATCTGGATCATAAAGCTTCCCGGGGCGTCTGCATGACGGCCGGCAACCTCGCCGGCCAGGCCGAAATAGGCCAGTGCCGTTGCCGTGGCGCTGAGCGGATCATCGTCGACGGCTAAAAATGCCCCGATCACCACGGTGGCCGTGCAGCCGGTGCCGGTGACATAACCCATCAGGGGGTGTCCGTTTGCCACGCGCACAACGCGGCTGCCGTCGGTGACCAGATCAACCGCACCGGTAATGGCCAGAGTGGTGCTAAGCTCCTCGGCTAAGACCGTGGCGGCCTCGGCGGCTTCTTCAACAGAGTGAAGCGAATCCACCCCTTTTGTTTTAGAGTTCTCATGCCGCAGCGACAATATTTCCGAAGCATTGCCGCGGATGACACTGATTTTCGCAGCATCGATAATTTCTTTAGCCGAATTGGTGCGCAGCGGTGTGGCGCCGGATCCAACCGGATCGAGAATAATCGGTGTTTGCTGTGCGGTGGCCTTCCGGCCGGCCTTTATCATCGCAGCAATCCAATCATCGGTTAATGTGCCGATATTGAGTACCAGCGTGCCAGCGAAGGAAACCATATCTTCAACTTCATTCCGGGCATGCGCCATAACCGGTGAAGCCCCCATTGCCAGCAGGGCATTGGCCGTGTAATTCATGACCACAAAATTGGTGATATTGTGAATGAGCGGTTTTTTCTCCCTGACGGCCGTCAGATTATAAGCAGCCTGTTCGTTTAAATTTTTCATTGCTCACCTCATCCTGTGCTAATTTTTAAAAGCGGTTTCAGAACCCATCTGACTCACAAATTGCCTGTGCCCAGGTCGTTGGTATTCATTTTGTCAATTATTGATGCGGCGACACACTCAAGTTTTACATTGGCCGGTTTCATTTGACCTGAAAACGGATCGCAAATTAATAAAAAAAGCCGTTTCCAGCAGGAAACGGCTTGTCCGTGTGAATCGGTGATTTTGCGTGTCGTTCCCTTCGCTGGTATTACCCAGATCAGGTTCCAAGGGTATGATCTCAGGCCAGTGAAGCCACCCCAACTTGATACGTAAAACTTTAAATCCCGGACCTATTCATGTCAAGCAGAAATTCTTGTTGCATCAATCGGTTGTTGCAAAAATAAATTTTAAAACGGCCCGGCTGTTTACAGGAAGCTGCTCCGCTTGACAGGGCACAGCAACCGTTAGCCGCTTTGCAGAAGATCTACTTGACCGTTGCAACCGGGCAGGATGCATTTAAAATCACGTATTGGGCAGTGGAGCCAAACACGAGTTTACCGACTTTCGACCGGCGCCTGACCCCCATGATGATTTCGTCTACCTGGTTTTCTTCGGCCAGGCGAATCAGATCCTCACCGGGTTCCAGACCACTGACCGACAACAGCGATTCGCAGACAATATCCTTCTTTTTGAATTCATTTTTATGATATTCCAGCTCACGCTCATTGTTTTCAAAGTCTCTTTTGGACACATCCGGCCCGCCCACCATTGAATGCACCAAAAAAATTTGGGCGCCAAACGCCTGTGCATGCTCTGCAGCCAGTTCCAACGCGGCTTCTGATACTCTGGATCCGTCATACCCCACCAGTATTTTCATGATATCCTCCTTCTTCTATAGTCCCAAGTCTTGATTAATCAAAACGATCTTTACCCTGCCTTTGGGAAATGCTTTTTCAGTGATAGTCCAGGTATTGCAAATCCGGTCCGGGCTCTGGCACTCCTGGCAATAAGATGTTTTCACACATGGCGTTTTCTTGTCCAGCCGCATGGAGTTGGTCGGCGCAGCGTAATTTTTCACCCGGAACATGGCTTCTTCCAGATCGGGCACAATTTTGTTGCGTCCGACCAAAATGATGACCCAGTGGGGGCCGAAAGTCAACGCCGCGATTCGGTTGCCGATCATATCCAGATTCACCAGCTGACCGGCTTCGGTGACGGCATTGGTTCCGGTGATGAACAGATCGGCATGCAGCGCCTGCCGTCTTCGTTGCTTTTTTTCATCATCGGAAATTTTCTTGTCGAACGTATCCCAGACCTCGATATCCGCCTGATCTTTCAGCTGTGTGTAAAGGCCCGATCCGGTGAAGGTCATCGAACCGCCCCAGGATACAGTCCTGGGTTTCAATGGGGGGATCAGCTCCTCCAGCACAATCCTATTCGCATCCGCTTCATTTTGCGCCAAAAAGACTTCAAAGTTGTTGGCTTCAAGCGCCGCCTTTACCTCTGCCAGCCGGATTTGCCAAAAGTTGTCGATCGGTTTATCCATTCTTTCCTCCTGTGATCAGGTTGGCCGGTTGAGCCCGTTGAGACCGTTAAAATCGGATAGATATTGCTTAGCGGGTCAACGGGTAACGGGCAAACCTTTTCGTTAAAATTTTAGGTTATTTTGGCAACCACTAATGTGACATCATCTGTTTTTGCCAGCGGATGGCAGAAGCGGTCGACGGCATCGATCACCGTTTGAATGATTGCTTTGGCCGGCCGATCGGCCTGCTGGCGGATGATGTCCTTGAAGCGCTCTTTGCCGAACATTTCGCCTTCGGGGCTTTGCGCCTCCCAGATCCCGTCGGTCCCGATCATAATGATCTGGCCCGGTCCAATTTTTTTATCAAATTTTTGATAAGCAGCCTTCTCAGATACGCCCAGGGGCAACGCATTGCCGGTCAGCTCTTCAAACCGGTCTTTTGCTGGGTCGTATATCATGGCCGGGTCATGACCGGCATTCACCCAGTGAATGACCTGATGGTCGCG
>JASFIG010000224.1:0-7767 GCA_050122795.1 Desulfobacterales bacterium | reverse complement strand
CATTTTTGGCCGCCAGGATTACAACAGCACCATCCGGCACCTGCGCCAAAAAATGGACGAAAAATAACCAGCCAAAAAAAGGCAGGGTCGCTTCGATCTGACCCTGCCTCCTGAATGCTGATATGCGGTCCCGCAAACGGACGGCGCTAAGACGCTTTTTTCCCTAAAAAGACGCTACACCATTTGTATACCCGTGCCCAACCGCTGCGGCGTTCATCGGCTTGACGCCGTTCCTTGCCGTTGCGGCGTTCTTCGCCGCCATCCATAAAGTAATCCAGGTTGTAGCGAATGCGCTTATCTTCCCCGGAGCGACGATCAAACGCCGACCGTTTTATGGTCTGTTTGGCGGATTCTTTTTTGGCCTGTAATTCTTTTATGTCGTCGATATCAACCATGGCACATTATGCAGATTCAACATCGGGGGGGAAATTTCAAATCCGTAATGGCCTTTTGATCCAGTAAACCACTATAAAATAAACAAAAAATTATGTCAAACCTTATTCTAAAAAATGAACCGGCATCATTATAGTAGACAAAAAGCGGTGGACGGTATAATCTGATAGTTAGAAATCATAAATCATGACATGACGCCCATGGACGGAAATAGCTCAATCATACAGGGTCTGACGCTGATATCGATCATCCTGGCCCTGCTGTTTTTCATTTTTTTCAGATTGGTGTCGCGCTATAAAAAGCAGGCCCTGGGCGATACCGATAGCAAAAGTTTGCAAAATTTACAGTTTGAGGCCCAGGCGCAAACAGCGCAGGCCGAAAGAGCTCAACTGAAATGCCCCGGCCTGATTGAAAAAGCCGCCGGCGTGATGAAAGTCGGCATAAAAGAGCTCACCACCAGCGGCGCCTTTATCACCTGCCCGCACCCCTTTCCGGTCGGAGAATCTTTTGCGATCAACATTCGATTGAACCAAAGCACGACGCATCGCTTTCAGGCCGAGGTCGTCTGGAACAATCAAAATGTTATCAATGAGGAAATCGTTGTGCGCGGCATGAAGGTTCGATTTTTAAAGTTGTCTGAGCAGGAACGTAAGATAATTCAGGAGACGATTGCGCTGCGCCTGGATGCCAAAGCGCTGACTTAACGCTTTGCCGTCCATTATGAGCGGCCTTATTCTTCTATAATGTAAGTGTAGCGACCCCCTATCTCTCTGAACCCTCCTGAACCCAGGTTACCGTCGTCGAGCATTTCGTCCAGAGCATACATACGCAAATACTTCACATCAGCCGTGGCACCGTCAACAGATATGCCGGCATACGGGTACCAATCCGGCCCTTTCCAGTTATAACGACCCCCCAGGGCGGTTTCTGCCGACCAGGCATCAACCGGAAGGTAGGCTTCCATCTCGACGTTCGGCAGGCCATAGGGGCCGGTGTCTGTATGGCAATCGTTGGGGAAATCTCCATAATCGATGGCATAGGCGATAAAGGCCTTCTCAAAGTTTTTGAGATTGGCGGCGACTTGAGCAACCTGACCTTTTTGGCGATAGGCTAAATAATTCGGGACGGCAATGGCCGCAAGTATGCCGATGATGGCAATGACGATCATCAGTTCCAGGAGGGTGAATCCGCCAAGGCCCTGCCGGGCCACATCGGCATTTTTTTTATCAGCGTTCATCTTGATCATAAAGCTTCTTATTGGGATGCTATGTCCATAACGCCTTAACAGCCTTTATCATTGTCTGGATATAGCGATGCAAACTCCGTGCCTCTTTGTATTAAATAAATACAATAATTTCAATAAGTTTGAACTAAATTTGCCCTTCAGACAACATTCACCAGAAACAAAATTCTTCCAATAATTGTAACTCTGCGCCAAATTTGGGTTTGACAGCCATAATGCAATGTAGTAATATTGACCGACCAGTCGGTCATATAATCGGCTTCTATTCATTGAATCGCACAGGGTCGTACCGGACGTATAATCCATCGGAGGTGAAGGCGTTGCATAAAAAGGGGCAACAAAAGGAAATCAAAAGGAATCAAATCATCGAAGCAGCTGCCCGGGTATTCGCCCGCAGAGGTTACGCCAAGGCCGTGATTGCTGATATCGCCATTGAGGCCGATATCGGCAAAGGAACGGTATATGAGTATTTCCAAAGCAAAGAAGATCTGTTTTTCGCGGTCTTTGAGTGGTTCCAAAAAAAGATGGAAAATGCGGCGACCGTTGGTCTTTCGTCGCGCGAGGCTGAGGCCACCGTGCGGCTTCAAATGCTAAATGACAGCCTGATGGGATTGTGGGGCGAAATAAAAGACGTGTTCGTGCTGGTAATGGAATTCTGGTCGGCTTCCTCCTCTTCACGGATGCGTCAGCGCTTTAAAGCGGCATTCAAACAAATCTATGATAAGTATCGTCGTATCGTTTGTGATTTGATCCGGGATGGAATTGAGGGTGGTGAGTTTCGCCCGGATGTCAAGCCTGAACCCATAGCGGCGGCATTGGTGGGCACCTGGGATGCCATGTTTCTTCAGGCCTGGTTTGACGATACGTTTAATCCTGCCACAACGGCCCGGGATTTTTTGGAGACCGTCATAAGGGGACTTGTTATAAAAGATTTTGGTTATGCTGAAAACTCAAGTGAGGCAACCATAACCACGAAGGGCACGAAGGACACGAAAGGATAAAAGTAAAACTTTGTGTTTTCCCTTGGTGATCTTCGTGTTCTTCGTGGTGAAAAACATATCAGGTTTATGATCCACTGGAGTTTCCGAGATAACCGCCTAAAAGTTGAATCGGCTCGGAAATTAGAAGGGAAAAAAATGATGTCGCGAATGTGTTTATTTTTGATGATGATTGGTGCCGTCTTCTTAACCGCAGCAGATCCCTGCCCTGCCCTGGATGCCGACAGGATTGTCCGGGATGGGTTTAATTACTGGCGAGGCAAAGCATCCATCGGAACCGTCGAGATGTTGATCCATCGCGAAGATTGGGAGCGATCCATGACGATCAAGGCCTGGACCCGGGGACAAAAAGAGAGCCTGTTTTACATCGCAGCTCCGCCAAAAGACTACGGCAATGGCACTTTAAAAAAGGGGCGTGAAATGTGGATCTACAACCCCAAAATCAACCGGGTTGTCAAAGTTCCCCCTTCCATGATGAGCCAGTCCTGGATGGGATCTGATTTTTCCAATAATGACCTGGCAAAGTCGGATAGCCTGTTGCTGGATTACACCCATACCCTCATCGGAACCGAGACCCATGAGAATAAAACGGTTTACGTCATCCAATCCATGCCCAAACCGAATGCCCCGGTGGTCTGGGGCATGCAGCGCCTTAAAATTCGGGAAGATCATATCTGGCTGAGTGAGGAATTTTTCGATGAAGATCTGACTCCGGTCAAAATCATGACCGCCATGGAGATCCAGATGATCGGCGATCGCTTATTCCCGAAAGTATGGCGCATGCGCAATGTAGACGAGGAGAATCGATATACCCAGCTGACCTACAAATCCCTGGAATTCAAATCCAGTTTGCCTGACCGCCTGTTTACCTTGAACAGCCTTAAGCAGCGCAGGAGATAACCCCTTGTCCATTGAAACCAAAATGGCCTGGCGCAACATCTGGCGCAACCCCCGCCGCACCCTTCTAACCGTGTGTGCGATTACATTTGCCTCCGTCTTGCTGGTGTTTATGCTGTCTTTTCAATTTGGCAGCTATGAAACCATGATCAACACATCGGTCAAAATCAGCACCGGCCACCTGCAAGTTCAAGCCGAAGCCTACCAGGAAAAAAAGAGCATTCGGTTTGTCATACCGGAACCGCAGGCGATTGCCCTGGCGGTGGAACAGATTCCGGAAGTCGCCGCTTATACCTTCAGGGGCCAGGCTTTTTCTTTGATTTCATCAGCAGACAGAACCTACGGCAGTGTCGTGACCGGCGTGGATCCGCAAAGGGAAGCCAAGGTTTCGCGCCTTAAACAGCTGGTACGCGAGGGACAATTTTTAGCCAGCAACGATCGCAACCAGGCAGTTGTCGGCAAATTGCTGGCCAGGAACCTGCGGGCCAAAATCGGCGATGAGCTTACCCTGCTCGGTCAGGGCCGGGATGGATCAATTGCTGCCACGGTTGTCAGCGTTAAGGGCATTTTCAGCTCCGGTATCGATGAATTCGATCGTGCGGCCCTGCAAATTCCGTTGAGCACCTTTCAGGATACCTTTTCGATGGATCAGGCCGTGCATGAAATTGTCATCGTCGGCAAATCTTTATCAGACGTCGCCGGAATAAAGACCCAATTACAAGCCGCCCTTCCGGCTCTGGAAGGCCGCAAGAAACTAAGGACGCTGGACTGGCAGGAACTGATGCCGGGGCTACGGCAGGCCATCGAGATGGATTTGATCAGCGGACTCATCTTTTATGGCCTTTTGATCATCGTGGTGGCCTTCAGTATCTTGAATACTTTTTTAATGGCCATATTTGAGCGTACCAAAGAGTTCGGCGTTATGATGGCCATTGGAACAACGCCGCGCCGATTGACCAAAATCCTGTTGCTCGAATCCATGACCATTACCCTGATCGGCATCATGGCCGGTATCGGCATCGGAATCGCAGTGACCGCCTATTTTCAGATGCACGGCATTGATTTTGCCGGCGGCTCGGAGCTGCTCAGCCAATTTGGTATTACCGGGCGGATGTATCCCAAGCTGTCGTTTCTATCCGTCACCATCGGACCGTTTATGGTGCTGTTTTTCACCTTTTTCGCGGCGTTGTACCCGGCCTTGAAGATTCGTCGATTACGGCCGGTGGAGGCGATGACAGCTGTATAGAATGCGGAAGTGCGAATGCGGAATGAGGAGTGCTGAAGGTGGAATGGGGAATGGGGAAGGCGGAAATCGGAATTGGGAATGCGGAATGGGGTTAAGGTTCCTTTAATTTTAGATCATTTTAGTCATTTTTAATTTTAGGCATTTTTATGTATCTCCAGCTGGCTTGGCGCAATGTTTGGCGAAATCCACGGCGCACGATCGTTATTCTGGTGGCGGTGATCATCGGGGTTTGGAGTATGGTCTTGTTGGGAGCCCTGATGCGGGGAATTGCGGTGGGAATGGTCAAAAATGGCATTGCCACCCTCACCGGCCATATTCAGATTCACCACCTGGGCTACCGCAATGACCCATCCATTGAAAACAGCATGGCCGACAGCCGGGTGGTCGAAAAAAGCCTGTTTGAAAAGCTACCCCCCGGCGCCAGATGGGCCCGACGGGTGCGCGTTAATGCGATTGCCAACAACGCCCGGCATTCAAGCGGTGTCACCCTGGTGGGCATTGAACCGCGGGCGGAGGCGAATGTTTCATTTATCGGTTCAGCCGTTTTCAAGGGACGTTACCTGAAATCCGAAAAAGAAAACGGTATTCTCGTTGGTGAAGCGCTGCTGGAAAAGTTTGAGACCAAAATCGGGCGAAAACTGGTGCTGATGGCCCAGAATACGGAACAGGAAATTTCATCCCGGGCTTTTCGCATCGTGGGCGCCTTCAGGTCCGAGATGGAATCCACCGAAAAGCAATTTGTGTTTGTTACCCGCTCGGCCAGTCAAAGAATGCTCAAACTTGGAGAAGGTATTTCTGAAATATCGATTCTGCTGCCGGGCGGCCATGAAAAAATGGGGATAACCGCTGACCTGAAGTCCGTTTTGCCTGCCGATCAATTTGAAATTCATGACTGGCGCGAACTGTTGCCTTTTCAAACTGCTTATTTAAGGATCCTGGACGGATTTATGTGGTTCTGGTTTTTGGTGGTTTTTGTGGCCATGGGATTCGGCATTGTCAACACAACGCTGATGGCGGTTTTTGAGCGCATGCGCGAATTTGGTCTAATGAAAGCACTGGGCATGAAACCCTGGTGGATCCTGCGGGCGGTACTGGTAGAGTCTTTTCTCTTGCTGACCTGCGGGATGATCATCGGCAATAGTTTGGGATTCTTGAGCTGTTATGCCCTCTCCGGCAGCGGAATCGACCTGTCAGCTCTGGCAGCCGGCGCTGAATACGCCGGCATGACCCGTATCATCTACCCGGCCATAGCGATCAAGGATGTCATGGTCGCCAATCTAACCGTGTTGCTGCTGGGATTGCTGGTGAGCCTCTATCCGGCCATAAAGGCCTCGCGCTTTACACCCGTACAGGCGATGGCGCACACTTAAGTGAATGAGAACAAAGTTGACTGCATTTTAATTACCACGAAAACACGAAATCAAAAAAGCACGAAATGTTAAAATAAATTTTCGTGTTTCCGGATTTTCGTGCTTTCGTGATTGATTTTTTCTTAACTCAAGGAGTTCATAAATGAGCATTGTGGAATGTGTTGATGTCACCAAGACCTATCAGCAGGGCCAGGTAAACGTTCAGGCCTTGAAGGATGTCAGCCTGCAGATTGCCAGGGGAGAATTTTTGGCCGTCGCCGGGCCCTCCGGATCCGGTAAAACCACGCTGTTAAATATGATCGGCGGTCTGGACCGCTTTGATTCCGGTAATATTATCGTTGCCGGCGAAGCCTTTGAGAACATGTCCCAATCCCGGCTGGCCGATTTGCGGCTGCATAAAATCGGTTTTGTATTTCAGGCCTATAATTTGATCCCGGTGCTGTCGGCCATTGAAAACGTCGAGTATGTCATGCTGCTTCAGGGCTTGCCGGCCGCGACCCGCCGATCCAGGGCCAAAGCCATACTCGATGAAGTGGGGCTTGCCGGTAAATATGATCGGCGCCCGGCGGAACTTTCCGGAGGCCAGCAACAGCGCGTGGCCGTTGCCCGGGCGATTGTCTCTGATCCCGCAATCGTACTGGCGGATGAACCCACTGCCAACTTGGATTCCAAAACCGGTCAGGGATTGCTGGAAATGATGAAACAGATGAATACCGCTAAACAAATCACCTTCATTTTTTCAACCCACGACCGCATGGTCATGGCATACGCGCGGCGGCTGGTAAAATTGCGGGACGGCCGCCTGGTAGATGATCGGAGAAAATGACGATAACAACCGCTGCTATATTTTCGAGTGACCTTGCCCTCACCAATGGGTTCGGCGCCGACCTTCGGTCAGTTGTTTCGGGCGGTCAAAAGGAGCTTTAAAACTCCTGTGGGAGCGGCTTCCCAGCCGCGATTCGTGAATGCTCGCCTTCAATTGATCGCGGCTGGAGAGCGGCTCCTACAATTTAAATATTCTTCTGGCTTGACAACCTTGGCTCTTTAATCAGGCGCACATATGTTTGGCGGGAGACATGAAGCCATCTAATTTAAAAAGAAGTCTTGCCTCCGTCTATCTGGCTTTATCCGTATTTATTGGATTCGATAGCTTTAACTGCCTGGCCAACCCTTCTGAAAATCCCAGCTCGCAAAATCCGCCAACTGCTCAAAATTCCTGGCTGGATCAAATTGACATGCACTGGGGCGGGCGTTTAAAAGCCATTGGCTCGGCCACTTTTGCCCGTAACAACACCGTCTTTGAACCGGTCGGCACCGGAACCTATCTGAATCTGGATACGGACCTGAGAATCAATAATGACACCTTCTTTGCTGATTGGGGCCACTTTGAGACCCAGTATGAGGCCATTCTGGTAGGCGGCAAGGCACGCGAAAAAAGACAGGATTTAAGCGACATTTTCCCCAATTTTGAAGGTAGTACGCTGTTTGTCGGCGCACCGCTCGATGATGATCGCCGCCTGATGGATTTAACGCACACCATCACAGAAAAAGACAGCTATGTTCTGGTGCAGCGCCTGGATCGCTTGAACCTTACGCTAAAGCCCGCCTGGGGGACGATTC
>JASFIG010000223.1:0-7777 GCA_050122795.1 Desulfobacterales bacterium | reverse complement strand
ACCCGGACCCGATAAAAGATTCGATCGCCACGATCATAAACCGTTATATGCGCATTTTTATAGCGCCGGGCCAGCTGACGCCTTTGCTTTTCAGCATTTTCACGACTCACAAAGGCGCCCACCTGAAACGTAAAATTGCCGATGGTATAATCACCCGCCGTGTAAGTCGATGCCGTCTGGCTGGATGTTGCCGTGCGTTTACCCAATGCAACCACTTCAACCCGGGCCGTTCCCGGACCGACAATTCCGATTTCCTTGGCAGCCGAGTATGATAAATCAATTATTCTGCCGCGCACAAACGGGCCTCTATCGTTGATTCGGACCACAGTGCTGCGTTTATTTTCCAGGTTAGATACTTGCACGTAAGTGCCCAGCGGCAATGTTTTATGGGCCGCGGTCATTGCATACATGTTATAAATCTCACCGTTGGACGTTTTTTTCCCGTGAAAATCACGCCCGTACCAGGAGGCCAGGCCGCGTTGGCGAAAGCCATCGGAATGGGGCAATGGCTGGTACCACTTACCAAGGACTTTATAGGGTTTTGGATGACCGGGCTTGCTCGGCGCTGGCGGTTGAGATGATGATGGGGTGTTGCTTGCACAACCGAAAACCCAGACAGCAACGCAGGTGCACGCCAGGACTAAACAAAGTTTGCTTACGCAGTTGCGTACACGTAAGATTCCGCACATAACCATCGATTCTTTCAGCGCCAAAACCGTCGATCCGGGCGGGAGCAAACACATTCGGGTGAAGAAACGCTTATATCTTTACCGGTCCCGGGTTAACGCTTTCGCTTTTGGGGCTTCCTTTTTCGGGCAGGCCGTTTTCTGCCATTCAGTGCCAGTTCCAGAACGCTTTTCATTTTATCAACGAAATGAAAGCGGATCTCCTTCTTGACCTTTGCCGGAACATCCTCAAGATCCTTTTGGTTCCACTCCGGCAGGATGATCTCCTTGATGCCGGCCCTGTGCGCGGCCAGAACTTTCTCTTTGATGCCACCCACCGGCAACACCTGTCCCCTGAGTGTAATTTCACCGGTCATCGCCAGGTCCTTGTGAATCGTCTTGCCGGTCAGCAAAGAAGTTAATGCGGTTAGCATGGTGACACCGGCCGAGGGGCCGTCTTTGGGGATCGCGCCGGCCGGCACATGGATATGCAAATCATGGGCGTCGAAGAAATCTTCATCGACATTTAATCTTTTGGCATTTGAGCGTATAAAACTCAAAGCCGCTGTAGCCGACTCCTTCATCACATCACCCAGCTGTCCGGTTAGCGTTAACCCTTTTTTGCCTTTCATGGCGGTGGCTTCAATGAAAAGAAGCTCGCCTCCGGTGGGTGTCCAGGCCAGACCGGTGGCCACTCCCGGTGTCGACACCCTGGACTTGGTCTCGGAAGTAAACCGGATCGGTCCCAGGTACCCGTGAATATCGTCTATGTTGATGGTTACTGATTTGGCCTTGCCGGTGGCAATTTTGCTGGCCACGCCACGGCAAACATTGGCGATTTCCCGTTCCAGGTTGCGAAGTCCGGCTTCACGGGTGTAACCGGAAATGATTAGTTTTAGTGCACCCTGGCTAAATTTAATCTGCTTGGCATTCAATCCATGTTCATCCCGCTGGCGTGGAATAAGGTACCGCTTGGCAATTTTGAGCTTTTCATCCAGCGTGTACCCATGCAGCATCAAAACCTCCATACGATCCCGCAAAGCCGGCGGTATGGTATCCAAAATATTGGCGGTTGTAATGAACATCACCCTGGAAAGATCGAAGGGGACATCCAGATAATGATCGGAAAAAGAAAAGTTTTGCTCGGGATCAAGCACTTCCAGAAGGGCTGAAGACGGGTCTCCGCGAAAATCGCTTCCGACCTTATCGATTTCATCGAGCATAAAAACCGGATTGTTGGATTCGGCCCGTCGCAAGCCCTGTATAATTCTGCCCGGCAGCGCACCCACATAGGTTCGCCGGTGCCCGCGAATTTCGGCTTCATCCCTGACGCCGCCCAGAGAAATGCGATGAAACCTGCGCCCCAGCGCCCGTGCAATCGATTGTCCCAGCGATGTCTTACCGGTGCCCGGGGGGCCCGCGAAACATAAAATCGGCCCTTTTGATTCGGGCTTTAACTTACGGACGGCCAGATATTCGATAATGCGCTTTTTGGGTTTTTCCAGCCCATAATGATCTTCATCCAGAATCTTCTGAGCCTTATTAATATCAACGGTGTCCGGCGTGCTGTCGTGCCATGGCAGAGCCGTTATCCAGTCCAGATAGGTTGACGCAACGGTGTATTCGGCAGAAGACGGGTGCATTCTGGCCAGACGGTCCAGTTCGCGCTCGGCTTCTTTGTGGGCTTCGGGCGGAAGATTTTTTTCTTCGATTTTAGCCCGGTACTCTTCGATTTCAACCTGCGTCTCATCTGTTTCACCCAGCTCCTCTTTAATGGCCTTGAGCTGTTGCCTGAGGTAGTATTCCTTCTGGCTCTTGTCCATGTCTCCTTTGACCTGGCTCTGAATTTTATTGCCCAGCTCAAGGACACTCAGCTGATGGTTGACCAGTCGGGTGACTTCTTTCAGCCGATCTTTTACATTTTGAATCTCAAGAACTTTTTGTTTTTCCTGGGGAGTGGCATTAATGGTTGAGGCAACCATATCCGCCAAGGTACCGGGCTCAGGAATCGATTTGGCCATCTGGCCGATCTCCGGCGGCAGTCCCGGGGACAGCTCGACAATACGAATAAACTGGCCGATAAGGTTGGACATGAGCGCTTCAGCTTCCTTGCCCTTGGTCTCATCTTCTTCCAGCACCTGGATTCGCGCGCGAAGGTAGGGCCTGCTGTTTTCCCAGGATTTTATTTTAAACCGATGCAGTCCTTGCACCAGAAGCTGGGTTCGGTTGTCCTGGGTCTTGGCCATTTTCAAAATGAGGGCGCTGGTCCCGATCGACGCCAGATCGCTGCGGTCCGGCTTGCTTCCCTCTTCGGGCTTCTTGGATACGACCAGCCCGATGATCCGATTTTGTGCCATGGCCTCATCAACCAGGCGTACCGATTCACCCTGCATGACCACCAGTGGCAGCACCATTTTGGGAAACAGGGCTGCATCAAATAACGGCAGGATTGGCAACAGTTCGGGAATTTTTTCGGAATCAATATCCGGCGTTGGTTTTTGATCAGGTTGATCCGTCATGAGCTCCTCCAACAAGGGTCATCTGGTTCTTGCTTAGATTGACTTTTAGTCACTATTTGAAATCTGGCAAAAAATCTGCCAGTTTGAAATCATCCCTCTGATATGGGAATCTTATGGGTCTTTTCGATCGGCAATTTGGCCAGTCGAATCTCGAGCAGGCCGTTGGTATAACCGGCAGACACGACTTCCGGGTCGATGGGTGCGGGCAGATAGAGAATTCTTTCAAAGCGGCCGTATTGAATTTCTGCCAGCCGGTAGGTGGTTTGATCGGTGCAATGCCTGGCAATCCGGTTTCCCTTTATCCGAACGGCCTTACTGCTAATTTCGACTTCCAGATCATCTTTTTCGACTCCGGCAATCTCTGCAACGATAACAATCTCATCCGGCGTTTCATTCATGTCCATCGGCGGTTTCCAGGAACGCTCGGCAAGCGTGAAAGCCGGACTCATCGATCGAAACATGTCTTCGATTGTTTTTTCCAAGTTAGAACCCAAGTGCCCAAAATCTTCGGCAATCCTAATTTTGATAAATTCCATCGCCGGCTCCTAAATGCTTAACACATGGTTTGGTTTGGTTGATAGAAATCACGACAAAATAACACTGATTGCAACCTTTGTAAAGCTTGACAAGAATTCATGTATGCTTACGTTTCGGGCGAAGTCAGTAATGTGAAGCAGGAGGTGTACTCATGCCAATCGCACGATGGGATCCTTTCCGGGACGTGGCTGCCTTACAGGATCGTATTAATCGGATTTTCAGCGAATCCTTTGATAGCTCGCGTGAGCTGGATGATGATGGCGGTCTGTACGACTGGCGGCCACCGGTTGATATCTATGAAACGGATGAAGGTTTTATCCTGAAAGTGGAGCTGGCCGGCGTTGAAAAGGAGGACGTATCGGTTGAAGTCAAGGATAATGTGCTGACCCTCAAAGGCGAACGGCTCCTTGATCCGGAAATCAAGGACGAACAGTACTACCGCAAAGAACGCACCTTCGGCAAATTCCAGCGGTCCTTTACGCTGCAGGAGTCCATCAGGCCAGAGCAGGTTAAAGCAGCCTTCAAAAACGGCGTGCTAACGATCGTGGTCCCAAGACCCACCAAAGAAAAAGCAAAGCAGGTCACCGTCAAAATAGATTAACGCACTTTCGGGGTGAAGCCTCGCCGGGGCCCATAGCTTTTCTTTGTCTTCCACCCTTTTGCTGCGCGTAAAACACCTTTTCATTTCATTTACCTCGATCATCGGGCGGGTGCGGTTATGCGGATCATAAAAACTGACCACGGGCAAGGGCATTGCCCTTTTCGCATAAATACCGTATGAATCGGCCATGGCCACCGAAAGCAAGCCGACAGACAGACTTGTTATCGGTTCCCAGTATTTTTTGTATTTTGGCGTACTGGGGATGTATTTACCATTTTTTAACCTGTACTGTTACCATCTGGGCTTCAGCGGCCTGAACATCGGAATATTATCGGCTGTCCGTTCGGTCGCAATGGTGGTTTTCCCCCTTATCTGGGGTGCTCTGGCGGATCGCCTGAGTGCCCGCCGTCCCATATATATTCTGTGCAGCTTCTGCAGCGCTCTGATCTGGATGCAATATCTTTTTACGGCTGATTTTGGTTCCATGCTGGCCATCACCATTCTGTACGGGATGTTCTATGCCCCCATCATCTCCTTTCTGGAGGCATTCACCATGGACATCCTGGGAAAGGAGAAAAAAAGCTATGGCCATCTGCGTGTCTGGGGATCCATCAGTTTTATCGCTGTGGTGCTAGTGCTGGGTAAGATCATCGACTTGTATTCTGTAGAGATTATCGTTGTTCTCATTTTAGCCGGATCCTTGATGTTCGCCTTGATTTCGACTCAAATCCCTGCCATTGAACCGTTAAAAAAGAAGCGCCTGTCCGAAGGCGCAAAAAGTCTGCTTGACGGCCGTGTCCTGGTGTTTTTGTTTTGTGCGTTTTTAATGCTGGTCAGCCATGGGGCCTATTACGGTTTTTTTTCAATTCATCTCGAGAATCTGGGATACGGCAGCTCTTTTATCGGATTAACATGGGCACTCGCCTCAGCAGCAGAAATCCTGGTGATGATCCGATCCAATCAAATCTTTCGGCGCTTTTCGCTGGAATCTGTCCTGATCTTTTCTTTTATGGTCGCCGCGCTGAGGTGGCTTGTTCTTTTTTGGGCCCAATCTGCAGCAGTCATCTTGATTTCCCAGGTTTTGCACGCCATAACCTACGGCACTTTCCACATTGCCAGCATCCTGTATATTGATCATCTCACACCCGACAAGGCCAAAACCCTGGGGCAGGCGGTCAATAATGCCGTCAGCTATGGTCTGGGTTTGATGGTGGGTTTCTTTTTCAATGGCTACCTGTATGAAATCAGCGGTTCTTTTACCCTGTTTATGATCAGCAGTCTGATTGCGTTAACCGGCGGCGTCTGTTTCGCTGCGTTCTATCTGGTGGATCGGAGGCGCGCTCAAAACTGATGTTTTCAGAGGACAGAGAACAGAAAACAGAGGACAGAAAGGTCTTTTCACCTTCATTGGTCTCATCTGTCTTCGACTCGGCTGAGCTCGTCGCAGGCTGTCTTCTGACTTCTGTCTTCTGACACCTTTATTTAATCACCCCGATGCGGGAAAAACAAATACCTTAACCAATGCCGCAGTGTATTTTCACGCAACAAATCCCTGTCCAGTTGGTCAATTTCAGCATACAGATGGGTGGATTTTGAAAACCATTGCTGGCGGGTCGTCAATGCTTTTTGCGGATCAAGGTGCTTGACAACTTTGGCGGGATTTCCGGCTGCGATGCAACCTGGCGGAATCGAATTCACGACCACGGAGCCGGCCCCGATGATGGAATTTTCACCGATGGACACACCTTTGCAGACAATGACACTGTCTCCAATCCAGGCATTATCGGCTATGTGAATCGGCTCCGTTTTACCGAAAGCAATCCGGTTATAGATATCATGCCAGTCGGAATCGGTCAGATAAACCCCACTGGCCAGCATGCAGTTGTCACCGATGTGTATTTTTGAAGCCGAACTGATTCTAACGCCGGGACAGATAATACCGTAGTTGCCGATTTGAATTTGTCCGTTCACCTGGTGGTCTGACCAAACAGACAAGCGCACCCGGTGATCTGAAGTCGCGACAATCGTAACATGATCACCGATAGAAACCGGAGATCCGAATACTTCCACATACCAGGGCTTGATAATGGTGGCGAAGTTTCCAAGGGCGGCAAAATGGGGCTTTAAGAAATGCGCGCTGTAAAATTTTTGGAACGTCAAAACCGCTTTTTTGATGACATAGGGGCGGTGATCTTTGCGCATGGACTTTTCCCCTGGATTAACAGAACCCCTTAAGTGCGATCAACAAATGGCGAAAGCGCGGATGTCGCCCAGAATTGATGATTAAACAGCACGCTTGCAGGAGTTAGATTATAGATTGCATCTGCGGCTATCAATGTCACCGCATTGGTCCAGGTGATTTTATCCTCCGGCCAGGTGATCAGATCCGGGCAGGTAAAGCCGCACCAGTAGGATCCATCCTCATAGCGCCGGTCGCTGATCCAGTTAAATACAATTCTGGCCAGTTCCAGGTTGCCCATGCCGGCCAGCGCCAGCGTCAGCTCCGCGGTTTCGGCAATGGTGACCCAGGGCTTATCTGATACGCAACGCACCCCCCGGTCTTCTACAACAAATTTTTTCCAGTACCTGTCGATCCGTCTTTGAGCGTCCGTGCCGGTAATGATACCCGCCAGAATCGGATAAAACCAATCCATCGAAAAACGCGATTTGGTCATATTGAACAAATAGGGTTTGTTTTTTACGGCGTCTGCCAGTTTGATGCAGCCGCGTTCCCATGATGGCACGGAAAGACCCAGTATTTTTGCAATGGCCAGTGCGCATTTGATACTCATGTAAATGGAGCTGGATCCCGTTAAAAGGGCCATACGATCGATGTTGCCTTTGGGACTTATGGCCCAGTAAATCTCTCCATTGGGCGTTTGCAGGCTCAGGGCAAAATTGATAGCCCTAAAAATCGTGGGCCACATTTGTTTCAGCAAGGCAAGGTCTTTGGTTATCAAAAAATGGTGAAATAGGCCCACCGCTATATATGAAGACAGATTTGCATCTCTGGTTTTATCTTCGACAACCCCCTGACGGTAGGCCGTATACCAGCTGCCGTCTTCCAGTTGCCGCTCGGCCAGCCACCGGAACGCGTGCCGGGCTTCCTTATAATACCCGCCCACGCTCAGACCCATGGCGGATTCTATGTGATCCCAGGGATCTGATTTTTGACCCACAGCCCACGGTATCTCTCCATCGCTTTGCTGGGTACGCGCAATAAATGACGTCACCTCACCGATGTCGAACTTCGATAGCGGAAGTTGATTGCTGCTGGAAAGTTTAATGTTCACGAAACGCCATATCCCCTTTTATAGTCGTTGTCAAAAAAACGTTCCGATTGCGTACCGTTTTTTGCCACAACACTTATGCCGCCATCCTTTTGGAGAGCATTATAATGACAAGCGGTATATTTCCGGTAAAGGTGCATTCATACAAAGGAATCCGTCGTTATG
>JASFIG010000222.1:0-7788 GCA_050122795.1 Desulfobacterales bacterium | reverse complement strand
ACGAACCGCTGATTCTTGATTGTTATTCCAGGGATGTTTCCGTCGACGGCCTGTGCGTCATCCTTGACGGCAAATACAAAAGCATTTCATCCATTTATCAAAGCGTTAAAACGGCCCAGATTGAACTGAGCCTGCCCAAAGAAGAGCTTACCATGAAAGTATCGGGCACCATTGTCTGGAGCCGGGAGTTCAGCTGGAAGAAGAGAAAAATCGTGGCGCTGGGATTTCAGTTTAAGGACATGTCACCGAAATTTCGAGGGATGTTTTTTATGATGGCAGACAGCATCTGCCACAACTAATACCTAAAATGAGCGTTTCAAATTAAAATTATGGAGAAGTCGTCATAAGCTGACGCTTACTCATTCGTCCCGGCGAGGGCTGCGGTCCGGTGCCATCCACAGAAAGCAGACCAGTCCCAGAATGACGATTCCAATAAAGATTAAATTTTCCATTTCGCTATCTTATTAGCGGCAAATCATTTTGCCGGCCTACCCAACTACATATCTATATAGACAGCAGCAAGAATCGAACCCTCCCCCTGTTTTTTAGTCTCTCATATAATTTTAGATAGATATGACAGTGTTTGATCAGCGTTTGTGCATCTTCAGGACGATTTTTTGTCGCATTTTGCCCTGCAGCGTCAGTATTTTCGCAATTTGCCGGCTTCGCGCACGATCGAATTGAATGATTGATATATCTAACCACAGATTACGCAGATTTCCGCAGATTTAAAAACGTAAAACCAAAAAAAATAATCCACAGACTTGTCCGCCAATTTGTGTGGCGGATTACGCAGATTATCACAGATTAGAACTTTAAGTTAAAAACTCTGATAAAATTAGAGCCAACGATTTAATCGATGAAGGATTTATTTAAGCGCATTATAAGATAATTAACTTTATTTTCATTTTAATAATCTTTTTAATCTACGGAAATCTGCGTAATCTGCGGATACATAGATCTTAAGCTCAGTGTAATCTGAGGTTCAAATTATTCAAAAATATTTTAACATACAGATTAATCTGCGTTAATCTGCGTAATCTGCGGATAAAAAACCCCATCTTCAACATAATCTGCGGTTTAATTTTGACATGATTGACAGTTGTGGAGCATTTTTCTATACTCGCGCAGTTGCACGGAACAGGACTGAAACTCAGCGCTTTTGAAAGGGAACGGATGGAAAAAAGAAAAAGCGGAGGCATCGGATTTATGGCCGGAAGGTGGCCTCTGGCCGAGTCTAAATCAACTCTTGTGTTTATTCATGGTTCCGGCGGCAGCGCCCGGTTCTGGCAGGCCCAGGTGGAAGGCGTGGTTGAAAAGGCCAATACGCTGGCAATCGATTTGCCCGGCCATGGTGACAGTCAGGGTGATGGCCACAATACGGTTGAAGGGTATGCGGCGGCGGTTATCGAATTTTTAGATGATATCGATCCTCCGGGCCCGGTTCCCTGCGGCCTGAGCCTGGGGGGGGCCATTGCTCAGCAGCTCCTGCTGGATCACGCGGATCGCTTCGGCGCCGGGATTTTGATCGGAACCGGTGCCAGGCTCAAGGTGTTACCGGCCATTTTTGAAGCCATTCAAAGCGATTTTGCAGGTTTTGTCAAAATGACAACCGCACTCGTGGCATCCGAGAAAACAGAACCTGCAGGGATCCGACGGTTTCAAGACGAACTTGCCCGTTGCCGCCCTGAGGTTGTCAACGGTGATTTCCAGGCCTGCAATCAGTTTGACGTGATGGCGCGGCTCGAGGACATTCGCGTGCCGGTGCTGGTTATCTCAGCCGAAGAAGATAAACTCACGCCGCCTAAATATGCGGATTATCTTGAGTCGGCCATCCCGAATACAGTAAGAGCCCATATTGCAGATGCCGGCCACATTGCCCCGCTGGAAAGGCCCCTGGCCGTCAATCAGGCCATCCTTGATTTTCTGGACAACATCGATCTTTGATCATTGCAAACAGCCCGGCTTAACTGTATAAGGATACCTTTTAGCAAGGATTTATTGGAATTTTTAAATTAGCCACAGACACACACAGACGTGCACAGACAATATCTTTTCCTCGGGCGACATTGCCCGAGGAAAAACTGTATGCCCTACGGGCAACAGTTTTCATTTTAGGCTTTAAACTGTATAGTGGCTCTATTTTACAAAGAGCTCATACGTAACTAACTAATTTGAGGTTGATTAAATCGCGAAGCGATTGACTGTATTTCCCCTGCGAGAGCTTGCCGCGCAAGGCATGCGCGGCGGCGGGTCCGCAGGGGAAATAGTTAGTGTGGGTCTGTGTGGGTCTGTGGCTAATTATTCTTAACAATCTGCGTCAGTCTGCGTTAGTCTGCGGCTAATAAAAAGTAGGTTGTCACAATATTCAAAGATTTGCGGGAGGAGTTGATATGAGTGATGTTTATGAGCGGTTGCGTGCAAGGCTGGATGAGCTCGCTGTGGGCTTACCCGAGACGGAAAACAAAATCGAGATCAAGTTGCTGAAACGCCTGTTTACCGAAACAGAGGCCGAATTTTTTGTCCACCTGCATCCGCTGCTGGAGGCACCGGATGACGTTGCCAGTCGGCTCGAGCGGGATCCGGCGGAGGTCTCGGCGCTGATGGAGCAAATGGCGAAAAAAGGATTGCTTTTTCGCAAGCGTGATGACAATCGGGTACGCTATGCGGCCGTGCCTTATGTGGTCGGCATCTTTGAGTTTCAGGTTAAAACCTTGGATAAAGAGCTTGCAAAGGTGACCGAAGATTATTTTGAGGCGGTCTTCGGTCGCAGGCTCCAGTCATTTAAGACGCCGGTTTTGAGAACCATTCCGATCAATCGTCAAATAGTGGCCGACTGGCCGATTGCACCATTTGAGGATGTTCTGCAGATTGTCGACGGCCAAGAAAAAATTGCGATTGCGCCCTGCATTTGCCGTACAACCCGCAAACTGGCCGAACATGATTGTGACAAACCCTCAGAAAATTGCTTTTCTTTCGGCTCCCACGCCGATTATTACGTCGAAAACGGCATGGGTCGTTATATCAGCAAAGAAGAAGCCCGGCAGATCATTATAAAAAATGAGGAAGCCGGGCTGGTGATGCAGCCGTTTAATTCTCAAAAAGTGGGCGGCATGTGCAGCTGTTGCGGTGACTGCTGCGGGATGCTGCGCTCGCTGAAAAAACAACCAAATCCGGCCGAAGCGGTGCAGAGCAATTATTACGCCCGTGTGGATGCCGAGCTCTGCACGGGTTGTGAAACCTGTGTGGACCGTTGCCAGATGGAAGCCGTTGAAGTCGTAGACGGTATCTCCGCGGTGCTGCTCAACCGCTGCATCGGCTGCGGGCTGTGCGTGACCACCTGCCCGACCGAGGCCATTCAGCTTGTAAAAAAAGGTGATGACCAGCTTTACGATCCCCCCAAATCCGGTGTTGAAACCTATATGCGCATCATGCAGGAGCGCGGCATCATCTAAGGTTCAGGGTTCACAGATTCAGGGTTCAACGTTACAGGACAAAAAGCATTTGTTAAATTAGTTTAATTTGTCCAATTGGTTAAATTGGTTTACTTAAACCGAACCAATCGAACGAATAAAACCAATCAAACCAATATAACATTTGCACAAAAACCAGATATTTTTTATTTGGAAATCGATATTCAGCCCGGAGATTTGAACAAATGAAAGATGACCGAGGCTTATACTATTATCCCTTTCCACTGAATAAAAAAGTGCGCATGTACGTGCGTAAAGGGGTGGAGGAGATCTGGTTCCGGATGTGGAATTCCGACGACCCGGAGCTGTGGGACGAGCATGGCTGGGTGCCCTATGAAGCAATCAAGAGAGCCGAGGGCATTTATCAGGTTAAAGATTTTGACCCCAAGCAGGCCTATGATATTCAAATCGCTCAAGCATTGATAAAAGAGGACAAGCAGTCCGATTAATCAGCATTTGGATTTAGGACTGATTTTATAATAGCCACAGACCCACACTAACTTTTGCTCGGCCGACCTTGGCCGAACAAAAATACTCAATCGCTCCGCGATTACACAAACATCCAATGCTCCAGAATATTTTTGGTACTGTGTACATCTATAGCTACTAAATACGTTATAAAGAATTAAAACTGCCTGCCCGCAGGGCATACAGTTTTTCCCTGGACAACGTCGTCCAGATAAAAGAACTTGTCTGTGTGTGTCCGTGTGGGTCTGTGGCTAATTAATATTAATATTTTAGATATCTCCGGCTTTATGACGCCTTTGACAATTACCATCAAAGAAAACCTGCGCCTCACAGATGTCCCGCCGCAACTGATGACGCTCCTTGTTGAAAAGCTTGAATTTGTAAATCCCAAATGGCTTGAAAATGATCGCATGGGCCGCTGGAACCGGGGCACCCCTCAGACCCTTAAGTTTTACGATACGGTGGGTCGAAACGGAATATGGATCCCGCGGGGCTACATTCGCCCTCTGATCAATACCTGTCGGCGGCTGGGTATTGCCTTTCGCATCAATGATCAGCGCCGCCGGCTGAAACCGGTCGATTTCAGCTTTAGCGGCCGGCTGAAACCCTTTCAACAGATCGCGGTGGATAAAATGCTGGCAAAGGATTTTGGGACCCTGAGCTCCGCTACCGGTTCGGGCAAAACGGTTATGGCGCTGTATATGATCGCCAGGCGCAAACAACCGGCCCTGATTATCGTTCACAGCAAGGAACTTGCGGCCCAGTGGGTCGAGTCCATCGGTGTCTTTCTGGGAATAAATTCCGATCAGGTCGGCTTTGTCGGCAGCGGTAAAAAAAGCGTGGGTGACCGGGTAACCGTTTCCCTGGTGCAATCGCTTTATAAATGTGCCGATGCGGTTTCTGAACGCATCGGCTTTTTGCTGGTCGACGAATGTCACCGCTGCCCGAGCCGCACTTTTACAGAGGCGGTATCCGAATTTGATTCCCAGTTTATGCTGGGTCTATCCGCCACGCCCTATCGGCGGGATCAACTTTCAAGGCTCATTTTCTGGCATCTGGGGGACAAGCACCACGAGGTGGACAAAAGCCAGCTAATTGAAAGCGGCGATGTTTTGCCGGCCAGAGTGGTATTTCGCAACACGGATTTTAACACTCGGCGCGATCCGGTTACTGAATACAGCAAGATGCTGGCTGAGCTTGCCAGCGACACCCGGCGCAATATTCAGATCGCCAGCGACATTGCCGCAGAAGCTGCCCGAAAAAGCGGGATTTGTCTGGTCCTATCGGATCGCAAGGCGCACTGTGAGAATCTTCAGGCCCTGCTGCGGTACCGTTTTAAACTGGAATCCGAGCTGCTTACCGGCGATCTCGATATGGGCGAACGGAAAGCGGTGGTGGAGCGGATCAACCGGGGAGATGTTCACGTACTGATAGCCACGGGCCAGTTAATTGGAGAAGGTTTTGATTGCAAAGATTTGATGACGTTATTTTTGGCGACGCCGATAAAGTTTAGCGGGCGTCTGCTTCAGTATCTCGGTCGCGTTTTGCGCCCGGCACCCGGAAAAAAATACGCCCGCGTATTTGATTACGTGGACGTTCATGTGGAAATCCTCAAAAAAGCCGCCCGGGCCAGGCGGCGCGTTTACCGAAAATAGTTTTTGAAGTGCCTAAAATGCCTAAAGTGAGCTAGAGTGCCTAAAATGTTGGTCTCGCTTTGCTCCATCTGTTATAGAAATGACAGAATTCCGCAACTTTAGTCAATTTTCCCATCCCTTATCTCTTCACTTTACCCTGAATTTACCAATACAAAAACTTGTATAAATAAATACAATTTTTATTTGATAAAATAGGCTGAATCGGATATATTAGTATCTGGAACAAAATTCAAAGCTTAGCATACGACTTGCAAAATGAAAACGGATGGCAGGTATACATCGACGGTTAAAGCCAGGGGGTCGGATGCAGTCCTGCGCGTGCTTGACTCACTGCTGGCTGATTCCGATCAAAAAAGACTGACCGGAAGTCAGGCAACGGTCATTCTTGATGCGCTTGCAAGCTCCAATGATCCTGCCCTGGTCATTCGGTTTCCGGTTGTATTGAGCATTTGCGCGCGCAATGGCGTGTCGCTCAACAGCCATGCGCTATTTTCCAAATACTGGGAATCAAGCCCCAAAAAACAAAATCTGGAAAAGCTCCTGCTGCTCACCGATGAATTATTCGATCTCGAGGGAATTGACGCCCCGCAAAATCTAAAAAAAATCGCCGGCCCGCTGAAGAAGAAATATGGGACCTTAACATCCTCCCGCCTGCTGTCGCTGAGCAGCGGACTCACAATCTCTATCCGGACCGTTCAAGGTACATTGCGGAAATACACGGCCAAGATCAAAAACGCCATACCGGCGCCTCAATCTGCCTTAACCGGTTACCCGCGAAAACCTGTTGAGTTGGAGCGTTCCGCCGAATTGGATGCCAGTCTGGATCGGCTTTTTTCACCCAAACAGAAGGATCTCGTATTTAAAAAGCTGAATGGCGACGCATTTACAAAAACCGAACGTGAATATTATTCCAGAGTGGTGCGAAAAAAATTGCTATCCATCGCCAATGAGCAGGTAAACCGTATTGCCGTCAAACTCACACAAAAATAAAGGCTGCCTCAAAAATATGCATTTGATGCCGGCCGGCTGAAATAGCCCAAGAGGGAATCAAGATGGAAATTTTTTGGGATATCGCATTACATACCGTTGAGTTACTCACATTGTTGTTTGGGGTTCTGGGGATGGCATTTTCGCTGCTATTGCTGGCGTCACCCCGTCTGACCAAATCCCTCGGACAATTCTTTAACCGCAATATCTCCGTCGGGGCGTCTGCCAGTATTCTCGACAAGGATATTCCAACAGAGGGCTTTATTTACAGTCATCACGTTGTCTTCGGGTTGTGCCTCACAGCTGGTTCCGTTTTTGCGCTCATTTTTTTCTTTTTCAATATCGATATGTCCAATTTTGCTGAAGTGCTTTTAGGTTCTCAAAAATATTTTAAGACGCTTGAGATCATCTTCTTGTTTTTTACCTGGATTGCGAGAATCGCATGCATTTGCGGCCTGATTGTCGGCCTCGTTTTGCTGTTTGCACCTCAAAAAATGCGGGCCCTCGAGAAAAAGGTAAACATCTGGTTTGAAACCCGGACCTTTTTCGAAAAGCTGGATCAAAGCGGTCCCGAGCTGGATATCCTTTTTTTTCGGCATCCCTTTTTCTTTGGTGTGGCCGGCGCGTTGATTTCCTTTCTGGTTATCACCCTGTCCATTGTTAATCTGCTCAAATGACGCGTCATTTTCGAAAATTCGTTAATTCGCCGAATAGTCAAACTAGCATAGAATCCATTTTAAACGAATTGACGAATCAACCGTTTCACTGATTAACCAGGGGGTCGGGGAGTTTTTCCATCCAACCCCTGATAATAGCGGAATGAATTATCAGCAGCGAAATCGTGCACTGTCTGAAGGGTTTAGGGAGCGTTGCAAAAGAACAGCCATAACCCCAAAGCCACGCAAGGGCGCAAATTTGATTTTACGTCTAACCCATTATTTTACATTTGAATTCTGTTCTTTCGCTACACTCCCTTAACCCTGAGTTTGCACGCTGAAGTCGCTGATATTTCATTCCGCGGTCAATTTAAAAAAACTCCCCCTTAACTACTTAATGACTCAACGAACCAACGGTTCACCTAATAGGTGCCTGCTTTTTGATTGACCTCTGCTCTGTGATACCCTAAATACAGTATAAATTTTTTCGACAGCATCTTACTATAACACAGCGTATTCGCCGATTTTTAAAATTGAAACAAAATTGTG
>JASFIG010000221.1:0-7818 GCA_050122795.1 Desulfobacterales bacterium | reverse complement strand
GAAATGATGGGCGTGGAGCTTTCCGAGCTGATCACCGATACCATCATGGGCATGCGCGAAGTTGCCGATGAAATCGGCCTGAAAGGCCACGCTGAATAAAAACGATTCTAGATTTTGGATTGTACTATAATAATAGAACCCATATCAAAAATGTGGATCAGGGTTCAGGGCAAGGCGCGGGGCGGCTCACAAGCGCAGCATACACGATAGTATGTGAGCATTTTGAGCCGGTCCGCAACACCGCCATGGACCCTTAGACGCGTTTTTGATATGGGTTCTAATCATCCGGTCTGAGGCGGCCGCGATACAGCGAAAAGAAAATCCCAGCGGCACAAAAACACGAGAAAACGATAAAGGCCACCCGCACGCTTTTGATCAGCATAGCATAGGATTGGGGCGTAATCTGGGCCCGTCCGATATAAAGTGCAAAAATCAGCGTTACAATCCCCATGCTCAGCATCTGCCCCAAAAGCCGCATGGTCCCCACCGAGGCTGAAGCAATCCCGTAAAAGCGCTTATCAACCGAGCTCATAATGGCATTCATGTTGGGCGAAGAAAACAGCGCAAAACCAAAACCCACAATCATCAGGCTGGCGACGATGTAAACCAATGGTGTATGCGCATTCAGGGCAATTAAAAGCACCAGCCCCAAAGCCGTCAGGCCCATGCCCAGCGATGAAATGACACGCGGTTCGATTCGATCGGAGAGCCGGCCGGCATACGGAGAAAAAATAGCCATCATCACCGGCGTCGACACCAGCACCACCCCTGCGCTCTGGGGAGATAAGCCTTTGATGTATTGCAGGTATAAACTGAGCAAAAAGCCAACGGCAAAAGTGGCGCTGTAATTGATCAGCGCTGCCAGACATGAGAACGCATAGGTGCGATTGGTCGCAAACAGATTAACTTCGAAAACCGGGCTGGCCACGACCAGCTCCCAGCGAACAAAGGCAAACAGCCCCACGACACCGGTCAGGATTAAAACAACGCTCAGGGTCGCCGGCAAAATGGATACGCCGTACATGAACGCAAATATTGCGGTGCCGTAAATGATAGACCCGGTCAGATCGAATTTTTGGCCTTCAGCGCCCTTCCATTCACCTTTGAGCTTGAAGATCGCCAGCAGGATAATCAGGACACCGAAGGGAATATTGATCAGAAAAAGGCTTCGCCAGCTGAGATGCTGGGTGATAAAACCGCCGAAAAACGGACCGCAGGACAAGCCGATATAAACCGCTGAAACGGCAATGCCCAGAACCTTGCCACGTTCTTGCACCGGGTAAACCGAGCTCAAAATGGCAATTCCGGTGGCAAACACCATGGCGCTGCCCGCGCCCTGAAAAATGCGAAAAACAATCAGCATCGGTGCAGAGGTCGCTACGGCAGACAGTAGCGATGTCAGGGTAAAAAGCCCCATTCCGACCATATAGATCTTTTTGCGCCCATAAATGTCAGCCAGCTTACCAACAGGGACCAGAGATACGGCTGCAGCCAGCAAATAAGACGTTGCCACCCAGCTTAAAAGCACCGCATCGGTTTTAAATTCCTTTCCGATCACCGGCAGCGCTATGTTGATAGAGGAGATCATGAAAGGCGTAATAAACGAACCCAATGATGCAATCGCCAGGGCGGCTAATTTGGTGGCTCTGTCATCCATTGCAATACGTTTCCGAAGAATAGGGATCAGGATGAGGCTTTCATTTCATAAAAACCATTAACAGTCAATTAAATGCCAAGGGGCTGTAATCGCTTTAGTTTTAGGAATATTTGCCGATAGTAATTTCGATATCCAGACGAAAACATTCAGTAGTGCCGTTTCAAAATTTTATGACATAAATACAGGTATTTATTTTAATGCCCGTACGGCAAAATAAAGAAACCATGTCTGAGCCGTTCTTGATTCAACCATTTCAGGTGGATGCTGAACACCTTAAAGCGCTGAATTCGCGTGATCGAAGGCACAGGAAAAGGCTTTGTGGTTTTACCATCATCGAATTGCTGATCGTGCTGGCGATCATCGCCACATTGGCTGCCATCGCTATTCCCAGCTATATGAGTTCGCGCAACAAGGCCAAGATTGCTGTGGCAATCAGCGAAATCAAATTGATTGAAAAAAGAATTATTAAATTTTGGACTGAAAATGATGAATTACCCAATAGTCTAAGTGACATTGGTCTGGACCAATTGAGCGATCCCTGGGACCGGCCGTATCAATATTTACGGATAGCGGGCGGCACGACGCCCGGGCTCAACGGTATTCGGCGCAGGGACAAAAATGCCAATCCGGTGAATTCAGATTTTGACCTGTACAGTTTGGGCCGGGATGGTGTCACAACAGCTCAGTTTACCGGAAATGAAGCCCATGATGATATTGTTCGTGCCAATAATGGTCGCTATTATGGCCTGGCAGAAAAACATTAAGATATGCGCATAGAAAAAAATACGTTTAAAAGCAAAATATCGCAGCGCATTTTTACATCCTTCGTTACCTGCGCGCTGTTCCCGGTTTTTTGCACGGCCGTTATGGCCTATTTTACAGTATCCTGGCATCTTGAAGAACGGACTCTTGATAGCCTGCGCCATGCATTAAAATCCCATGCCAAAACGCTAAATGATCGCCTAATAGGTGCAGCAAAAGAGCTGCAGCTGATCAGTTCGGTGACCCTCGACCAGAACCGAATCAAAACTGCCAACTTAGATATTTGGCTGCGTGATCGACTTCAATCACATTTCAACAGCATTGTCCTGTTTGGGCGTAGGGATAAACCGCAGCCGATTCTCAACCAGTACGTCTTGCCACCCTTAAATATGACCGCCGATGATATCAAGCATATAGCGAACGGTAATCCATTGTTGACCGAATTAAATATATCGTCATCAAAGCCTGGGCTGGTTTTGGCGCAGCTGGTAGACGCCAAAAATGCAGACCTGGGCTTTTGGGCCGGTGAAATTAATCAGAATTATTTATGGCCTACGGATTTAATGGATAATTTACCATTGGATACAGACTATTGTGTTCTGGATTCATCCTATCGGCTGTTGTATAGTTCCCGGACTGATCTGGTCAAAATCTCCGGTTTGCTGAAATCCAATGCACAAATGTCAACTTCGGGGCATTTTGAATTAAGCTTCAACGACGAAATGTTTATTGCCAGTTATACGCAGTTATTTTTAGAACCAACCTTTAAACTGCCGCATTGGACGATCATTTTTTTGAAACCGAAATCTGATGTGTTTGCGCCAATGGCCAAGTTTAAAATCAGTTTTCCAGCTATTATTATTCTCACCCTTCTTGTTGTAATGTGGCTGAGTATCATGACTGTCCGAAATAATTTGGTGCCGATCAGTGTTCTGAAAAAAGGCGCCCAGCGGATTGCCGCCAGGGATTTCAGTCAACCGGTCAAAGTGTATAGTCATGACGAGTTTCAAGATTTGGCCCTCGTATTTAATGAAATGGCAGACGCTTTGGCCCATAAATTTAAAACGCTGTCCGCGAAAGCCAAAATCGACCAGGTCGTTGCAACTACATTCGATCCCGATGAAATCATCAAGGCGGCCGTCACACGCGTTGCCGACTGCGTACATTGCCAGGTCTGTGGTATCAATTTGATCAATTCCCTGGGTTTTCAAGAAAATCAAGCGTTCTACAGTTTTCAATCCGATCGAAATCGTATCTTGACCGAACGCATAAACTTAAGATCGCAAGAATGTCGAGTATTTAACGCACACCCAAAATATTTGATCCTTGATGCCAATAGTCATAAACCGCATTATATCCCGCTAAATCCACAGTTGCAATTTCCAAACCTGCTCCTTTTACCGGTCTTTGTGAAGAAAAACCTGTCGGCAATTTTGTGGCTGGCAAGGAACCAATCGGAGCGATTCACAACTGAAGATTTAACTTTAGCAAGGCAGTTGGCGGATCAGGTTGCGGTAGCCTTGGCCAATTCAAACCTGATCGCAGAACTAAAGGAAATGAACTGGGGCGCACTGCAGGCGCTTGCCCGCGCGGTTGATGCCAAATCAGCCTGGACAGCCGGTCATTCTGAGCGCGTTGCCAAATTGGCGTTCCGGATGGGCAAAACGCTCCATCTCAGTTCCGATGCGCTTGAAGATTTACAGCGAGCCGCATTTTTGCATGATATCGGCAAAATCGGCGTACCGGTGGCCGTACTGGATAAAACGTCTAAATTAAATGATGAAGAGTTTGGATTGATCAAGTGTCATCCTGGTTTAGGCGCTAAAATTATTGAACCCATTAATGCATTCAAGTCCATCACCCCGATGATTGCCCAGCATCATGAACGCTTTGATGGAAAAGGGTATCCCGCCGGGCTGGCGGGTGAAGAAATTCATCAGGGTGCCAGAATATTGGCAGTAGCAGATGTCTATGATGCAATCTCTTCTGACCGACCCTATCGTAAAGGCATGTTGATCGAAGAGGTTTTAGTGCTCATTCAGTCAGAGGCCGGAGGACAGTTTGATCCGGTTATGGTCGAGGCTTTGCTTAAAGTCATTGCGGAGGAGCAACAACAGGCTGCTTAGTCTTAAACGGCGACCGATTTGTAGTGGTTGTCAAAAGAACATTCCGATACCGGACGGTAAAAAATGAAAAATTATCGACGAAAATGGCGCAATTTTTTAATACGCAAAGATATCCAGCTGCGACTGGCAATTTATAATCTGCTGTTTTTACTGGTCGCTATCGGATTTGTAATGGCGATGGCGTTGATCCCTTTATACTCAAACTTCCAAAATCCGGATAATCTGTGGTCCCAGCATTTTTCCGCCAAATTTTTTCTTGTGATCATCGATCGACTCGTTCTGGCCTTCGCCGGAATTTTTGCCGTGGCGTTTACCTTCCAGATCGTTATCACCCATCGTTTTGCAGGGCCATTGATCAATTTCAGCAAAACATTTCAAAAGATCTCTCAAGGGGATCTGACACGTAAAATCACGTTGCGTCGCAAGGACTTCCTTCACAGAGAAGCCTCACAGGTCAATGCAATGACCGACGCGCTAATAGAGTTAATGGTCAAAATCAAAGACGACAATGACCAACTCCTTTTAATCCTGGAAGAAGCAGCAGGTGGTAAATGGAAAGACGATCAATTGGAGGCCAAGCTTTCAGATGCAGTCAAACAGGCGGGTCGATGCAAAGCGCACATTTCGAAACTTAAAATTCCTTTTGATGTAGATACCGAAATAAATTAGAATCGATCTCAAAAATGCATCAAAATTAGTTAGGTTGAGACCGTTACCCGTTAGCCCGTTTGCCGGTAAAATAAGATTAGACATTAATCCGCCTTATATCGGGCTCAACCGGCTAAACGGGTAACCGGCAAACCCACTATAAGCAATCCAGCGCGGACAACAGTATATGATCTTTGCAGTTGTCCGCGCCGGTGCTTTAGTTGAATGAAGGGTTGTTACCTGAATTAACCAATTTTAATCACTATAAAGCCGGTGTTGGGTCTTTTGACCAGCAGTTGAATTTTATCTTCCTTTTTAAGTTCCGCACGCAGCTTGGATACAGATGTGACCGGTTTCCGGTTGACTTCTTTGACCAGATCCCCCTGACGAATGCCGGCTTCAGCCGCCTTGCTGCCGGATTCCACACCGACTACCAGCACCCCCTTTTCGGTCTCCGAGTGCCCGAAGCGTTTGGCCATTTCCGGTGTCAACTCTGCAATCCGGATACCAAGCTCGCCGTTTTCTTCCGGCTCCTGTCGGGCCAGTCGTTCGGAATCGTCGCGTTTGGCAATTTTAACCTTTACCGTTTTTTCCTTGCCATCGCGCAGGACTGTAATTGGTGCGTTTTTGCCCACGGGGATATTCGCAATCGTTCCGGTCAGCTCTCGACTGGTTTTAACCGACTTGCCATCTACGGCAATAATGATATCATTCGCCTTAATGCCGGCTTTATCCGCGGGGTCCCCTTCAAAAACTCTTGCCACCAGAACCCCTTTTTTGTCTTTGATTCCGTAGTACTCGGCCAATTCCGGTGTCAGGTCTTGAATACCGACACCCAGCCAGCCGCGGGTGACGGAACCGCTCTCTGCGAGCTGACGAATGATGCCCTGTGCCAGGTTGACCGGTATGGCAAATCCGATCCCCTGCCCCCGGGCAACGATAGCCGTATTGATTCCCACTACCTCACCGTCCATATTCAGAAGCGGCCCGCCACTGTTGCCGGGATTGATGGACGCATCGGTCTGAATGAAATCATCGTAAGGACCGCTGCCGATCACGCGCCCCTTGGCGCTGACAATACCGGCGGTGACCGTTTGCTCCAGACCGAAGGGGCTGCCCATGGCCACAACCCAGCTGCCTACCGTCAACTTGTCCGAATCACCCATTTTGAGGGGCACCAGATCCGCAGCGCCTTTGATTTTAATCAACGCCAGATCGGTGTTGGGATCGCGCCCGACAATCTCCGCATCATATTCTTTATCATTGGACAGGCGCACCGTAATTTCGTCTGCGCCTTCGATCACGTGATTATTGGTGACAATGTGGCCATCACGGTCGATGATGAACCCGGATCCCAGACTTCTTTGTTTAAATTCTTTTTGACGCTCATCAGAAAAAGGTCCGAAGTCTTCAAACGGGTTTTTACGCCCGAACGGATCGCCGAAAAAGTGCCGGAATACAGGGCCGCCGCCCTCGACCGTCTTCACGGTTCGGATGTTAACCACCCCCGGCTGGGCCTGCTTGGCAAGCTCGCTAAAACTGGCCGGCACCATCATGCTTCCGGATTCAGTTGCCGGTACGTTTTTGGCAGCGCTATTCGATTCCAGGCTCGATAACCCCCAGATGAGTCCGGCTGCCAGAACAATCACCAGGCTGCCGATGATCTTGCTTTTGTGAACATGAATCATTTTACCCTCCTTCTAAAGACATTATTGATTGTATTAAAATATTCTGTTTGCGATGATAATTTGTCAAGATAACGGCAAGATGACCGAAAAATGATCAAAAGGTTAGGTTCCGAGGTGCCAACAGGGAGGCATATGGAGAAAATAGATAGAATTTGCTGATTTAACAGCAAGTTGCAGGAGTGATGGAGTGGTGGAATGTTGGAGTATTGGAAAATGATACTTCTTGTTATGATCCATATGAAGTGTAAAACTGATATCATAACTTTTATATATTGGTTGAGGGCAAGGCATGAATCAGTTCAAAAACGGAGCGTACGAATCGTGGCTAAAAGCCACTCCCACCGGTTAATATGCATTGCATAACTTTTTATTGCGTTGCCTGCTAAAATATGTGGGAGCGGCATCTTGCCGTGATATAAAAGTATTTTGAACCGGTTCATAGCACAGCCAGCGGTCAAGAGATGAGGCTTTATAAGCCTTTTGGGGGGAGGGTGATCGTGAACGTGCTGCCTACACCCACCTCACTGGTGACTGTTATATCGCCCCCGTGAGCGCGGGCGATAGCGCGGGCAAAACTGAGGCCCAGGCCGATGCCGGCCTCCGACCGGCTGGGATCACAACGATAAAAACGCTCAAAGATACGGGTGCAATCTGTATCGGAAATACCGATACCCGAATCGGTAACCGAAAGGGAAACGAAGTCATGTTCGTCCGCATGAACCGTTAGGTCAACCCTGCCGCCGGCAGGTGTGTATTTAATGGCATTATCCAGCAGGTTGGCAATCATTCTTTGAATCAGCCGATGATCACCGTATATCTTGAAATGACCGTCAGCATCGCACGATAATCTGATACCTTTATCCTCTGCCGGCGCCTGAAATAAATTACAGGCATCCCGCACCACGGCGCCAATATCCATTTCGACCGCATCAAGCTT
>JASFIG010000220.1:0-7841 GCA_050122795.1 Desulfobacterales bacterium | reverse complement strand
GCATCACCGGACTGCCGTTGTTTCATATGCATTTTAAATATCCCAAATTGACCACATCATGCGCGACTGCATTCGGCCACAACGCCGGCTTTAATATCATCGATATGACCCCCGGCCAGCTGCAGGACTACCTGTCCCGTAAAGCTTTTATCCTTAAAAAAGACCATGACAGGGCCTGTGACGGCACAGGCTATGTTCTGGTGCGCCATCAAAATGCTGTTGTAGGGGTTGGATTTTATGATCAAAATCAAAATGTTGTGGCAAGCTTGCTCCCCAAGAGCATGGCGGCAATGTAAATTTTTTCACGCTGATCCGACCTTAAATCAAAAAATATTGCCTTCCTCTTATGTCCGCTCGTATGATGCTCACGCAAACCCAACCGCTTTGCCCGAGCGGTTTCCGTCTTCGCTAAAGCTACGCCGGACAGGCGCAATGGCGGACGTGGGCCGCTAAGACGCCAAGAGATTTAAATTTTTAAGCCTTTTTTTTGCAGCTTTGCAGGAGGTCATTGCTTAGGCGCATAACAGGCATTTTAGAGCTGAAATGTAAGGCCCCGCCGTATGTCACGACTAAAGCATCAAAAGATCTGACTTTTAGCAAATAATGCTTACTATCTAAGTGCTGTTTTAGTAACCCCGACTATCGTATGGAGTTCAAAATGATGAAAACAATTCTTATTATTGGAGCCATTTTATCAATAGGTATTGTCCTATTTGGATTTCAAAAAACAAACAATAAAGATGCTAAACAGGAAGAAAAGAGTTCCCTCATGAAAACAGAAAATATGAAATATAAAACCGCAACCTTTGCCGGCGGCTGTTTCTGGTGTGTTGAATCGGATTTTGAAAAAGTCGACGGCGTAATCAAGGCTGTATCCGGCTATACCGGTGGAGATGTGCCCAACCCGACCTACAAGCAAGTGTCGGCCGGCGGCACCGGCCATACCGAAGCGATTCAGGTGACCTATGATCCGGACAAAGTTACCTATAAAGAATTGCTGGATATCTTATGGCGGCACATGGATCCCACCGATGCCGGCGGGCAATTCGTCGACCGCGGTTCTCAGTACCGACCGGCCATTTTTTACCACGACGAGGAACAAAAGCGCATTGCCGAAGAATCCAAAGCGGATCTGGAAAAATCGGGGCGTTTTTCCAAACCGATTGCCACCGAAATTGTCCCGCTGACCGAATTTTACCCGGCCGAAGACTATCACCAGGATTACTATAAAAAGAATCCCCTTCGCTATAAAATGTATCGCTACGGCTCCGGTCGCGATCAGTTCCTGAAAAGCAGGTGGGGCGATGAGGTCAAACCCGCCTCTCAGACGAAGACATCCGCCGACAAGCCCCCCAAATATTCAAAGCCCGATGATGCGGTGCTCAAACAGCAATTGACAACCATGCAATACAAAATTACGCAGCAAGACGGCACCGAGCCGCCTTTTAACAACGCGTATCACGACAACAAAAAAGAGGGCATCTATGTGGATGTTGTTTCCGGTGAGCCGCTTTTTGCTTCGACTGATAAGTTCGATTCCGGCACCGGCTGGCCCAGTTTCACGCGCCCATTGGTGCCTGAAAACATTGTCGAGCATGAGGACCGCAAGCTCTTCATGGTGCGAACCGAGGTGCGCAGCAAGCATGCGGATTCGCATCTGGGGCACGTATTTCCGGATGGTCCGGCGCCAACCGGCCTGCGGTACTGTATTAATTCGGCCGCTTTGAGATTTATTCCCAGAGAAGATATGCAAAAAGAAGGGTACGGCGAATACACACGGCTTTTTGAATCAACCCAAACCGCGAATTAATGGGCAGCACAACCAAAAAGGGAACCCGTTTTACGGGTTCCCTTTTTAACTGAAAAAAGATGGCACCTGCCGCTTGTCCGATCAGGACTGCCGCCCGCCGTCCTTAAACGCTTCGTCCAGATCCACCTGAAAGCCGTTGACCAGAGCGTTGGTCAGGTTGGCCATGATGTCGTCATAAACCGCGCGCACTTCGGGGCCGGCGCCCTCATATTCAATGATTTTTACGGTTGCCATGATCTTTTTCCTCTCTGTTTTAAATTTTCAAACCTTATGCAAAAGCGAAAGACTTTTTGAATAAACATTCACGTTTACAGCAGGTGTCGTCTAATATTTGATTTTGATTCGGGTGAACGAGGCCGAACTGGTGGCGATGGTTTGCCGGATTTGGCATCTTTTTTCTTTTTGTAAAAACGACTGGCTTTGGCGCGGTTGCCGCAGTCGCGCATGTCGCACCAACGCCGGCTGTGGTTACGGCTGACGTCCAAAAATAACCATCCGCAGGTCGGGTCAGCGCATTTTTTTATCTTGCGCCATTCGTCTGAAATCAATAAATCTGCAGCGGAACGAATAACCGGATTGAGGATCCAGTCCAGACTCGATTTATTTGCGGTCATTTCCCAATCGAACCCTTCCGCCGTTTTTACAATCTTTGATAGCGCCATCATGTCGGAAAGATAGTCGTTAAAGGATGATAAATCTTTTTCAACCAGACGCTCATCTTCTACTATTGAACAGAACATACGGTAGATAATTTCGCGCAGCTCGATGGCTCGCAGGTGTACGCGTTTTGCTTCGGCAGGATTTTCAGCAGAAGTTACGTTTAATCGTCCCGCCTCTGCTGAAGTCATGGTTCCCACATGGCGGGACCAATCGATAAGATTTTGATAATTATTTAAATATTCTCCAATTTCGTCGCAGCCATAACAGTGTACCGTATTGACAAAATCAAGACATAATCGGCCCCCTAACAATTTAATGCTGCCAGCATCTCTTTTTGCGCTCACCGATTCCCTCCTGAATTAAATAACCAGTAAAAATTACTTGACAGGTTATAATTAATGGATTAAAAAGATAACCATCAAAAATTTAATAGATGGTTAGTTAATTGTCAAGGAAATTATACCCGCCTGAATTCAATTATTATCACGGAGGGCATCAAAATGATCAGTCGAGTTTGGCATGGTTGGACTTTACCGGAAAACGCGGACACCTATGAGTCATTGCTCAAGAGCGAAATTTTCGTTGGCATACAGAATCGCCGGATCAGCGGTTACCGGGGAATTCAGCTTTTTCGGCGCCATTTTGAAGATGAGGTCGAATTTGTGACGATCATGTGGTTCGACTCTATCGATGCGATTCGGGACTTTGCCGGTGAAGATTACGAAGTGGCGGTGGTTCCTCCCAAAGCCAGAAAGCTGCTTGCAAGATTTGATTAACGCTCACAGCACTATGAGGTCAGGGCTGAATTGAAAGCCTGATATCGGAGGTTGAACGTGAACACAGCAAATAAGATCAGCGGGCAATTGGTTGAAGACATCAAAAAGCAGGGCTGGCAGGTTGCCGTCGTATCGATTGCGCGCGTCAAGGACCTTGAGACCGAAATTGATTCCAAGCGCCAAAAGGGCCTTCTGGATCCGGTTTTGTTTGACGAATACCTGGCCTCTTTTGATTTTGCTTGTGAAAACAGGCTGGCAGACACCCGCTCACTGATTATCGTTGGCGTGCCGCAACCTCAGATAAGGCTTGTCTTTGAGACCGGGCACGATTCTTTCCCGGTGATGATTCCGCCCACCTACGCGTTTTCGATAGATCAGCTGGTGGCGGGCAAGCTGGATCAATTCTTATCATCCACTTCATATCATTACCAAAAGATCCGGTTGCCCGAAAAACTGTTGGCCGTGCGCAGCGGTCTGGCCCAATATGGAAAAAATAATATTTCTTATATCCCGGATCTGGGCAGTTTTTATCGGCCGGTGGTGTTTGTCTCGAATGTTCCCTGTGAAGCCGACAGCTGGAAAGAGCCCACTGTCATGGCAGAATGTGATAAGTGCACGGCCTGCATGAAAGCCTGCCCGAGCCATGCCATCTCAACGGATCGTTTTCAGCTGTATGCCGAGCGTTGCCTGACCTTTTGCAATGAAAGCACCCGCGATTTTCCGGACTGGCTCCGACCTGCCTGGCATAATAGTCTGGTGGGCTGCATGATCTGTCAGAAAGTGTGCCCGGCCAATAAAGCTGTTGTCAAATGGATTGAGGCCGGCGTAACTTTCAATGCAAATGAAACGGAGCATATTTTAAACGGCACCTCCAAAGAGCTGCTGCCGCGGGCAACCGTTGAAAAGCTCAACAGACAGGATCTCCTGGAATATTATGATGTTCTGGGAAGAAATCTGAAGGCATTGATCACTGGATCAAATTAGAAGGTCTGACAATACCTTTCGTTGATTGGATACCTGAAATTTCCGAACGTAACAAATTGACAGAGAAAAGGGTGTTTGATAGTCTAGCACTTCAATCTTAGTTTATTTGGATCAACGATACTGTTACGTGCAGGAGGGCTTATGGCAAAAAGACGACTGCAAACGATTGCTTTGCTGTGTTGTTTTTTAATCGGTCTGAGTGGCTGTTCGCGCAAGTGGGCGCTTATCGGTGCAACAGCGGCGGCAGTGGGCGGCGGCACCTATGCTTACGTGAAAGGGAACCTCAGCAGAACCTATAATGCAGCAATGGATAAAACCTGGCAAGCTGCCGTGCAATCAGTTGAAGCGCTGAAGCTGACCACTGAATCCAAGGAACATGATGCTTTCAGCGGTGTGATCAAAGGCAAAATGGCCGATGGTAAAAGCTTTACGATTAACCTCAAACGGCTGGGTGAAAATTCGACCGAAGTCGGTATCCGCATCGGCACATTCGGTGATCGGGCGAGATCCGAAGCGATCCACGACAAAATTCTTACACTTCTGTAGCCACTCTCTTCAAATTCTTCTGAAAAGCGGCCTCAAAAATAGTAGATCCCGTCCCCCGCTTAAAAGCGAGACTTCGATCCAATTTTATTGCGGTTGTCAGAAATATATTCCGATAATCGGTCATTGCGAGGCGTTTTGCGACGAAGCAATCTGATCCGCTTTAGCGCATCATGATGGTGTGTAATAGATTGCTTCGCTTTGCTCGCAATGACTTTTGGAGGATTCGCGAAGTCAATCGGAACATTATTATGACAAGCGGTATAAAATCTTTGTCTGACACAGACATTGGGCAAAAGGGGGTGCTTTACAAGGGACTCACTAATAACCGAACTTACGCAGGGTCCTGATATCCTTACGCCAGTTTTTCTGAACGCGCACGAAAAGTTTTAAAAAAACTTTGGTCTCCAGCATGTGCTCTATTTTTTTGCGTGATTCGATGCCGATGCGTTTGAGCTTGCTGCCGTCCTTGCCGATGATAATTCCCTTTTGAGATCCGCGCTCAAGGTGGATGGTGGCTTCAATTTTAACCAGCTTGCCTTTCTTCTCTTCCTTAAAGCGATCCACCGTTACCGCTGTGGCATAGGGAATCTCCTCACCGGTCAGCCGAAAAATGCTTTCGCGAATCATCTCCGCTGCGATAAAGCGCTCCGATAAATCCGTGAGCGCGTCTTCCGGAAAATAGGGCGGGCCATTTGGCAGCATATTCTGCATGGCGGTTGCCAGTTGCTCCATCTGAATGGCTTCGGTGGCCGAGATGGGTATGATGACTTCAAAATAATATTCGGTCGACCATTTTTGAATCATTGCCAGCAGGTCTGTTTTTTCGATTAGGTCAATTTTGTTGAGCGCAACAATCACCGGTCTTTCCTGTTTTTGAAGCCGTTTGGCCAGAAAATATTCAGAGGTCGGATCCGGATGGGCCGCGTCCAGCACAAACAGGATTAAATCGGCTTCGTTGATGGCTGCCAGGGCCGTATCGACGATGCGCAGGTTCAGCGTATCTCTGGCCTTAAATATTCCCGGTGTGTCGATAAAGACGATTTGCGCGCCCGGACGGTGCATGATGCCCAGGATTCGATTGCGGGTGGTCTGGGGCTTTTTGGAGGTTATGGATATTTTTTCACCCAGCAGGCGGTTGAGCAGGGTGGATTTTCCGGCATTGGGAGCCCCTACAATGGCGACGTAGCCGGATTTGAAATGGTCATATGTCTCGCTGATGCCGGGCATGTTGTTTATAGACAGAATTTACAGGATGATCTGGATATTTTTGTCTCTTTATAAAAAAAAGTGACGAAACTCAATCCGCGGTGGAAAACATCGTATATAGCCTTATCAAAGAAGGTAAGGGTTAAACAACCGATTTCAAATGGCAAGCAGGATAAAAGCGCTTTTAAAGGTTCGTTGAGTCAACTTCCGTTTTAACTAATGATAAAATCGCCTTCCAGAGGCTGTCGCGGCCGCGGCGGGATTTAGCGGAAAAGAGGATCAGATCCCGGGGCTCCATTGAAAGGGCCCGGGCAATGCTGCCGTGCTGCTGGGCAGATTTGCTTTTGGACAGTTTATCGGTTTTTGTCAGTACCACAATGGCCGCAATGTCATAGTGGCCGAGCCAGGCGAGCAGGTTTAATTCTTCCTGCTGCGGCGTGCGGCGAATATCCATGATAACCACCACCCCTTTTAGGGTCTGACGCCCGGAAAGGTATGTCTCAATCATCGGGCCCCATTTTTTGCGGACGGACGCCGGTACTTTTGCATATCCATATCCCGGCAAATCAACGAAAACGACCCGGCCGTTGATGTCAAAAAAATTTATCAACTGGGTGCGGCCGGGCGTCGCGCTCGTCTTGACCAGGCGTTTGCGATTGACCAGAGTGTTGATCAGGCTGGATTTGCCGACATTTGAACGGCCGGCAAAGGCAATCTCCGGCAGCTTTGCCGCTGGATACTCGGCGGGCCGGGTGGCACTTTTGACAAATTCGGCGGAGTTAATCTGCATAACGCAGCATATCAGGCGTTAAAACGGTCAGTGGTTATTTGCGACGGATTGCCGTCTTTATATTGGTTCAAGGCATACGGCTCATGGCGCAAGGTAAAAAATGAGTCACGGTCAAATTTTCGCCGTGCGCCGTGTGCCCTGCACCCCGCGCCGGCCTGTTTATTTGATGAGATGCGGTTTTTTCATGTTGATAAATTATGCGCGGTCTCCCAAGTATTGTTCGAGTCGATCCATGCCTTCTTCGATATTTTCCATCGAATTGGCATAGGAAAATCGTAAGTAGCCCTCACCGTTTTGGCCGAAATCAATTCCCGGGCTGACACCCACGCGGGCTTTTTCCAGAATGTCAAAGGCCAGTTTATAGGAGTCAGCGGAAATGTGTTTGGCATTGGCAAAAACATAAAATGCGCCGGTGGGCTCCACCGTAATCCCGAGCCCCATATCCTTTAAGCGGCGGATGATAAATTTGCGGCGCTTATTGTAGGTTTGTTGCATGCGGGTTACATCTTCGGCGCCATGTTTCAGGGCCGCAATACCGGCCTGCTGAACCATGGCATTGGCTGAAATAAAAAAATTTTGTTGCAGCTTTTGCATGGGGCGAATAAACGACTTGGGTGCAATCACATATCCCAGACGAAGTCCGGTCATGGCAAACTGCTTGGAAAACCCGTTGAGCACAAAGGCGTGATCGGAAAATTCCAGAATCGAATGCGCCTGGCCCTCATACACCAGCCCATGATAAATTTCATCCGAAACAATATAAGGGCATTGTTCACATTTTGTCAGCTCGGCAATTTGCTGCATGCGATCGAATGAAAGCAAATTGCCGGTGGGATTGGAGGGTGAATTGATGAATACGGCTTTGGTTTGCGGGCTGATTTTTTGTCTGATGACTTCAGGCCGGTATTGAAAACCGTCTTCTTCATATACTGGAATGGTTATCAGTTTACCATCCACAAATTTGATAAAATTCGGATAGCAGGCATAGTGTGGATCTGAGATGATAACTTCATCCGCCGGATCAAGCAGGGCCGCGAAAACAAGGAATATGGCCGGCGATGAACCGGAT
>JASFIG010000219.1:0-7857 GCA_050122795.1 Desulfobacterales bacterium | reverse complement strand
CGCCTGATCGGCGACGCCCAATTTCATCCAATCGGGCAACATACGGATCCAGTGCTGGGGGATCATCGGACCGGGCCCGTAAATATAGTCCTCATAGGCATCCACCGAAGCACCGGATTTATAGGGCAGATGTCTCACCTGCCGGTAATACTCGCGCACGCCGGCCACTGTGCCGGAGCTGAAGAGAAATTCACCCTGGCGGGGGCCTTTTTCAATCATGATGACCTTTATGGCAGTATCCGGCACCGTCCATTGGATCAGACCTTGAGATTCAACCGTTGATACATCGGGTATTTCCGCAAAAGGCGGCAATTCGATACGGTCAAATATCTCTTTCAAGAGCAAGGCCGTTTCATCACCCACATCCTGAACCACATTGGGCGCAACTTCACTCAGGTCTAAACACTTGACCGCCCGGCTCAGGTCAACATAGACTTTCTCATTTTTGAAACCCAGCCTGATGCTTTTGCGGTAAGCGCGCTGCATGTTGTCCATGAAAACCTTCATGGTCGACTGCGGACTGCTGGTATCAGGCGGCTTGAGCGGAGTGGGGTCGTCGATCGCATCAAGTGGCGACCCGCCGAAAAACAGAAGCAGAATAAAGGCGAGAATGATCTTTAATCGATATGGTTTCATGTTTTTAGTACACGGCTTTTTAAAAGCACCAAAATCTTAACAAAAAAATTGTGGAAGCAAAATACTTTGTTGATGTTTTTGACAAAGGCGATGTTTTGACAGAATAAGAAAAGGGGATAGGCGACTGCCCGTCCCCTTTTTAACCTGGGAGAATGGAATTTTAGCGTTTTGAGAATTGAAAGCGTGCCCGGGCACCCTTCTGGCCATATTTTTTTCTTTCTTTGACGCGGGGGTCGCGTTTGACGAAACCGGCTTTTTTAAGCGCCGTTCTCAACTCAGCGTCCGTTAATATGAGCGCTTTGGTAATACCGTGACGCACGGCCCCGGCCTGACCGGCAATACCGCCGCCCTTTACACTGACAGTGACGTCAAAGGATCCGACCGTATTGGTCAGCTTGAAGGGTTCCTGTAAATTGGTTTGCAGTGTTTCCAGCGGGAAGTAGTCCTGCAGCGGACGTTTGTTGATGATAATTTTACCGCTCCCGGGGGTCAGCCAGGTTTTGGCGATGGCATTTTTGCGTTTGCCGGTAGCGTAATAGGTGTTTTCTTTTGGCATTGTCTACCTCAATAAACGGGTTATTCAATCGGGTCGCTTTAATAAATCGACAGGGTTTCGGGCTGCTGGGCCTCATGTGGATGCGTTGCGCCGGCATATACTTTTAGTTTTTTAAAGAGCTGTCTTCCCAATTTGTTCTTGGGCAACATGCCTTTGACGGCATGCCGTACCAGCGCTTCCGGCTTTTTTTTCAGAAGGTCTTTGGCGGTGATTTCCTTTAAACCGCCGATATATCCACTATGGCGATAATACACTTTTTGATCCATTTTGCGGCCGCTCAGGGTGATTTTATCGGCATTGATCACAATCACCCAGTCGCCGGTGTCCACATGGGGCGTAAAATGCGGATTATGTTTACCGCGCAATCGCTGGGCGACCTGGGTCGCAAGTCGACCCAGCACTGCTCCGCTGGCATCGACGACATACCACTTTTGCGGGTTATCTGATCGTTTGGCACTGGCTGTAAATTTTTTCACGGATATGTGCTCCTCAAATTAAGTAATCCGGCAAAATTAAGCAAAATAGCGTGCAATGTCAAGGAAAAAATAAAGTTGGTCCTTTACAAGCTTTATGTGTCCATTTTATGATTCGGCCATCGTTGTAGGCCCAAAAACTGAAACCGATACACCATCATAAGGACAACCCAAAATGCAGAAACGAGAAATAGAGGTGAAATTTTTTCTGGACGATATTGACGGTATGCAGCGCCGCATAGCGGATCTGGGAGCCGAATCGAAGGGACGCGTTTTTGAAAACAACATCCGCTATGATGATGACGGCCAAAGCCTGGGCCGCAAACAATCCCTGTTGCGCCTGCGCCAGGATAAAAAAACAATTTTAACGTTTAAATCCAAACCGGCAACAACCAGCCGGGAATTTATTATCTTCAACGAACTGGAAGTCGAAGTCTCTGATTTCAAAACCATGGATCAGATTTTAGCCCGCCTGGGCTTGCAAGCCGTCCAGCGCTACCAAAAGTGGCGCGAAACAATGATTTTAGGTTCCACAGCCTTTTTTTTGGATACCATGCCGTATGGCACATTTTTGGAAATCGAGGGCCGCGAAACCGACATCCGGCATTATGCCGCCCGGCTCAAATTAGACTGGCACCAACGTATTATTCTCAATTATCTTGAGATATTTGATATGCTCACCCAAACACAACAGCTTCCATTTCAGGACCTTACTTTTAAGAACTTTCAAAGCCGCGACTTAAACGTGGGCGCTATTGTGGATCAGCTGATCGTCGGAGATGGGTAACCCCAGAGAACAGAATGAAATGATATAATTCTCTTCAATATGATCTCTGGCATCCGTCTCCCGTCCTCTGACCTCTGACCTCTGTCCTCTGATTTCTGACACCTAAAACACCGGCGGTGCGTTCTCCAGCGAATCGAGAACATCCTCACCGGGGGTTGCCGGTGCAGCAGGTGGTTTTTGCGGCGGCGTTGGCTGGCGGGGGGGCGCTTCAGTGGGCTCAGCTTCGCGGTTTAGGGTATCGCCGGCTGGCCGTTGCGATGAAACAGCCGGCAGCGGCGGTAATGAAATGGCAAAGTCCTGCTCCAACAGCAATTTCCCTTTATCCGTAAACACATAAACCACGGCCGTTTGAAATTGATCTGCGTGATTCGGCGCTGTGGCACTTAAATTCATGGTGCGAAAGCGCTTGATTGAAAAACGCTTGCCGCGTTTACCGGAAGGTTTATCACCGCTAAATTCTACCGCCGGCATCACCAGCCACTGGTTTTTATTGAGATCCGCACCCTTTAACAGGACGACCGTTTTTCCGGCTACGCGCTCGTAACCGCGGCTGGTGTTTTTAATTTTGAATTGAGCGTTTACGCTCATATTGCCAGCTCCCCGGGACACGGTGAAATTTTCAACCGCCACCTGCAAGATGGCTTCTGCCTCGCTATTCTGACTGTCTGCGGCCGGAGGTTGAGATGTCGCCGGTGCCGACGGATTTTTGCTGGGCTCCGGCGCTGACTTGGCTTTGGCCACCTTCTGAGGTTCGGGCTTGACCGGCTCTATAGCGCTTGGGCTTTCTTTGGGTTCGCGCTTGTCTACAATTGCCTCCTCGGCTTTGGATTCAGCCAACACCAGACGGGCCATCAAAATTTCTTTTTCATGGCGTAAGGCTTCAAATTGCTGTTGCGAACGCTGCAGCTGATTTTGAAGGGCCGCATATTTTTGCTGGGTTCTTTGATTACTAAAAAAAAGAGCCAGCAGTAAAACAATAGCCAGCAAAAACAAAAATCCCGCTGTAAAGATGATGGCCTTAAAGCGCTTTAATGTGATGACATTGCCATGGTCGCCGATAAATAGAAGCGTCCAGCGCCGATCCGCTTTGCGAGGACTTGTTTTCTTAAACGTCTTGAGGCTCATGATAAGGTTATTCGGACACGATCGCCCTTGCGGGCTTTCGATTGTTTTTGAGCATTGGCACAATTTAGCGCAATTTCCAAATACCCTCGACTGCCGATAAGCGCCAGCGCGGCTCCTGAGGCTACATCGCTGTACGTCTCTGCCATGCCGCGGATCGTGAGCGATCCGATGGTAACGTGGATCTGCTTGGATGGTTCAGACCGACAAAAATCACGCAGCTGGCTGGCCTCGATATTGCTGATCAAATTGCCGAAACGATCGATGGATATAATTGTTCCGATAAGCTCGCCGCTTTCGGTTACCTGACACCTTGGATCATTCAGGTATACGATGTCCTCGATCTGTCGTCTGGCGCCCAATGACTCTATTTTTATGCCGCGGGCCACATGAGCGCCGACCGCAGCAAATATATCTCGCCCGTGGAAGGTTGCGCTCAGGGGCTCGAGAAAATATTTGGAGTTGTTTACTTCAACTATCGTATCAGATTTTTGATCTCTCAGCAAAAGGCTCAATACGCCATTGTCCGGGGCGATAAAAAAATGCTTGCCAAAATGAACTGCTAAAATAGCGCGCTGGCTTCCGACACCCGGATCGACGACCACGATATGAATCGTACCTTCAGGAAAATAGTGAAAATAGGCGGGCACCAGATAGGCGGCCTGTACAATATCCTGTGTTTCGAGCTGATGCGAGATGTCAACGATCGATACCGAGGGGCAAATCGACAGCACGACGCCTTTCATCACCCCTACGTACTCGTCAGCAGAGCCGAAATCCGTTAAAAGCGTAATCACAGGCATATGAGCCGTTCCGTGTTTCGTGTTACGGGTTGCGGGATAAAAATGAATCGCATCGATTTTGAACCATGAAACTTAAGAAAACAGCTTACCCTGTATACGAAATCCAAGATGTTTATAGGCTGCTTCGGTCGCTTTTCTGCCCGAGGAGGTCCTGAGCACAAAACCGATCTTAAGCAGATAGGGCTCGACAATATCCACAAGCGTATCGGATTCTTCCTGCAATGTAGCGGCAATGGCCTCAATTCCGACCGGACCGCCGGTATAAAATTCAATAATTGTTTTTAAATAACGGCGATCCAGATCCGTCAGGCCTTTTGGGTCAACCCCCTCCAATTCTAAAGCACCTTCGACCGTTGCTTGCGTGATGACACCGTCGGCCCGCACCTGACTGAAGTCCCGCACGCGCTTTAGCAGTCGATTCACGATCCGGGGGGTTCCTCTGGAGCGTTTGGCCAGTTCCACGGCACCGGCGTTGTCGATTTTGACGTTCAGCAATTTAGCTGAGCGCTTGGCAATCTTTACCAGATCATCTGAATTGTAAAAATCAAGGCTGCGAAAAATGACAAAACGGTCACGCAGCGGTGCCGAAAGAAGCCCCACACGTGTGGTGGCACCCACTAACGTAAACCGGTTTAGCCGATAGCGATGGCTGCGCGCATGAACGCCTTTGTCGAAAATAAAATCAATCGCAAAGTCCTCCATGGCTGGATACATAAATTCCTCAACCGCTTTGGGGGTCCGATGAATTTCATCGATAAACAGAATATCACCCGCTTCAAGATGGGTGAGGATACCGACCAGATCGCCGCCTTTTTCAAGTGCCGGGCCCGAGGTTACGGTAAGGTTGCCTTGCATTTCATTGGCAATAATGTGCGCCAAGGTTGTTTTTCCGAGACCCGGAGGTCCATGAAACAACACGTGGTCCATGGGTTCATTCCGTTGGGTGGCTGCCTGAATTGCGATTCTCAATGTTTCGATAATTTCTTCCTGGCCGACATAATCCGAAAGTCGCTCCGGCCGCAGCGAAAGGATATCAGGCGCGTCATCCTCGGGTAAGGCCGCACCTGAAATCAGCCCCTGATTTTCAGAAGAATATTTAATGACATCATCAGACATATTTGGCTCCAATTAACTCGTTATTTGTTATTGGTTATTTGTTATTGAAAAATACTGGAAGGTTAGGGGCATTATGACAGATGTGATTGACACCTGTATATAACCAATAACTAATAACCAATAACCAACGGCCATCACGTTTTTTCGCCACGGTAAATTTCTTCCAACAGTTCTTCCGGCGACGTCAGCGCCGGTTTGCGTTTCAGCGCATCGGCAATCATCCGCTTGGCACCGGAAACTTTATGGCCGAGCTGTTTCACGAGTACTTCAAATACCTGCTCGGAAAAATTCTCCTCCACAGCCGGTTCCGGTTTTTCCGCCTTACGAATCAGAGCAAATTTGCCCATCTTGCCTTCAAGGGTAGCGATTATTTTCTGAGCCGTTCGGGTGCCAATACCTTTGAGACGGGTGAGTTTTTGAACGTCACGGTTCTCAATGGCACTGGCGACTTCACTGACCGGAACGCTCAGGGCTTTGACCGCTTTCAGCGGTCCGATATCTTCTACCGAAATAAAAGACTGAAAAAATTCCTTTTCAGCTTCCAGATTAAATCCAATTAAAATCGGTTTGGGTTGCCGTTCGGTCTGTTGATAAAAAACATAAAGGGCGATTTCGTCACCGGTTTTCTGTTGTTTTATTGTTTCCATCACAAAAGCTGGAAGCAATATTTCATATCCGACCTGGTTGGCCAGCACCAGCACCCGTTCATCTTCCTTTTTTATGATTTTTCCTTCGATGTAACCGATCATGTTGTCGCTCCGCGACCTAAATTGTTATTCGTTATTCGTTATTTGTTATTGGAGCAAATCTGTCTTGTAACCCCTATCGAATAACCAATAACGAATAACCAGTAACGTTAAATGCCTGAGGATTAGAAAGGCTCCTATGTGATATTTGAAATTACATAATTACTTTACAGCACCCAGACCATCATGATAACGGTACAACCCGATAAGCGCCAATCCTGTGGCATCAGATGCATGCACGGGTTTGATGCGGGTCTTATGGTTGAGGCGATGGCGCACAGCCTTTTCGAATTGGGCTTTGCTGGCATTGCCGTTGCCCGTCAGAATTTGTTTGGCCTCTCTGACCGGCACTTCAATCGCGGGTATGGCTGCGTGAAATCCGGCCAATTGGATCACCCCGGTCACCTGTCCCAGAATAATGCCTGACTTTGGATAGCGGTTCAAGGAATAAACATCTTCTATGACCATCAAATCCGGATTTTCGCTTTTAAGCAGCTGGTAAAGCTTGGAGAAGATTTTATCGAGGCGACCGGGTAAAGGGGTGGATTTGGTAGTATGGATACAGCCAAGAGAGTAACCGACGATTTTTGACCCCAGCCCGCTGACAATTCCGATCCCTGTAGCCGCCAAGCCGGGATCTATGCCAATGATCTTAACCATTCTGGCATCTGACTCATTTCATTGTCTTTAATTTTTCAGCGCCAACCTTGGCTTCATTGGACTTAGGATACTTGCGACCTAATTCCTCTAAAATCAGTTTTGCATTGGCCGTATCACCGATATTGGAAAATGCCAGCCCCTGCTTCAACAGCGCCGCCGGCGCTTTGTTACCTTTGGGATATTTTTCAATCACATTTTGATATTCCAGAATCGCTTTTTCGTACCATTGTTCGCGATAGTAAATTTCGCCGATCCAGAATTGAGCATTGTCCGCATTTTTTGAATCGGGGTAGCGTTTGATAAATTCCTGAAACCGCTGGCGGGCAGTGTCAAAATCTCCCTGATCAAATGCCTGTTTGGCGGATCGATAGACTTCATCCTCCGATGACGGTTTTTTGGCCGGAGCAACCGGTGCTGCAGCCGCCACCCGCTTTTTGCTCGATTCTAGATTGAGATATTGATCCATGCGATTGAGCCGATCCGAATTTTCCTCAACCCGTTGCGCTACACCGTCCAGTTTGGCTTCTCTTTTGCTTTCAAGCTCGGCAGCATTCTGCTGCTGCTGTTTAAAGGCATATTCCATTTCTTCCAGACGACCATTCAGAATGCGGATGTCTTCATTCAATTCCTCAAGCGTGGCCCGCAAACCGGCAGACTGTTTTCTTAATTCCTGGCTGTAAGTTTCGAACTCAGATTTGAGCTGCTCCCTGTGTTGACGTTGCTGGATGTCCCGCATTTCCATCTCGGTAAGGCGAGTATCGATGGTGTTTACATCAGATTGGGTGGCACATCCGATGAGCGTCATCAGGCCGGCCAAAACCAGATTGATAAGGATCACTTTTTTCATGGGAATTACTTTCATTGGCATTTGCTTATGCTTTGTAATTCGGATGGGTTAAAAAAATGGCCCGCCGATCAGGCGGGCTTCACCACCATAAACAGCAAGCGCAGAAGAATC
>JASFIG010000218.1:0-7869 GCA_050122795.1 Desulfobacterales bacterium | reverse complement strand
CCCGCAACTTGGATTCAACATAATGCTTCAGCGTAATCGGTGATTTCACACAGGAAGCACAGGAGCCGCCCAGCCTCACAAGAACGCGATTGCCGTCAACGTCAATCAATTCAAGCCGCCCGGCATCCTTTTTCAGAGTCGGGTTAATTTCGCGCTCTATGCTTTCCTCAATCAGTTTGATCTTTTGTAGGTTGGTTAAGGCCGGCGCTTTTTTCGGAACCGGGCGCTCTTTGCCCAGGATCGTGTCGATGATTTCCTGGATGCCGTCATGACAATTGCCGCAGCCCCCGCCGGCCTTGATATAGTCGGTCACCCCTTCGATGGTGGAAACATGGTTTTCGCGAACCACGCGCTCGATTTCACGATCGGTGACACCGAAGCACTCGCACACGATTTCGCCTTCAACCTCTTTTTCAGGTTCTTTGAGATAGCAGCTGATGGCTTTTTCCAGCGCATCGCGGCCCATCACCGAGCAATGCATTTTTTCTTTGGGCAGCCCTCCCAGGTACTCAGCGATGTCTTCGTTGGTAATTTTTTTGGCATCCTCCAGCGTCTTGCCTTTGACCATTTCCGTTAAGGCTGAAGAAGAAGCAATCGCGCTGGCACAGCCAAAGGTTTGAAACGTTGCATCCTTTATTTTGCCGTCCTTATCGAGCTTAAAATAGAATGTCAGAGCATCTCCGCAGGCGATCGAGCCCACTTCGCCAACGCCGTCAGCATCTTCGATGACACCCACATTGCGCGGATTGAGAAAATGATCCCTAACTTTATCCGTATATTCCCACATAGAAGCCTCCCGAAATAATAATGATCGACGTTTGAAATTGTGTCTGTTTTACAAAATATCCACAATTCATATTAAGCATTTTTTTTGAAAAGAAAAGCGAGCTGACCGGAATCTTCTTTAATAGCTGAATCTTGCACCTGAAACCTTCCAACCTGGCCGCCTCTGCCGGGCCCGTGCAAAATTCCGGCAGCAACATATCAATGAGATCTGCCGTTCACGCCTTTATTTAGAGGATATCCGCAAAAGAGCATGGACAATTCATTTCGGATCTTTTATAGTATCAAATTGTTGATATTGATGGGCTTACGCTAAATGATTTTTATCGACGCCATCTACTCGTTTCGATTAATTGGCATTCGGCGCAAGACCAAGGGCGTTGTCCGCTTGCATCCGAAATCCGGTGTTCACACATTTGAATCTTCGCACGCTTCTCCGGCACCAGCCACATTCGTAATAACGACCCAAGAACCCTAAGCCTTTTGCCTTGAGCCCTGCGCCTGATCTCAGGAGGACGGCCGTGACAACCACAAAACTCAGAAGGGCGGTATTTGCCGGCAGCTGGTATCCTTCGAGCCCGGCTGAATGCGAAAAAGAAATCAACGGATTTATAGAAGAGGGCCGGCAGCTGGATCTTCCGACCGGACAATGGGTTGGCGGCATCGTGCCGCATGCCGGCTGGTATTTTTCGGGAAGTATTGCCTGCAACGTAATTTACAGTTTAAAATCGGACGATCCGCCTGATGTGGTGGTGGTTTTTGGTATGCATCTGCATCCGAATGATCCCTGTGTGATGATGGCCGAAGGCGCCTGGGAAACGCCCTTTGGTGAAATCAGTGTTGAAGCCAAATTGACCGGTGAGCTGGCCAGGCAATTTTCGTTTACGATCGAATCCTACAATAATTTCACCCAGGACAATACCATCGAGCTTCAGCTGCCGTTTATCAAGTATTTCTTTAAAGATGCATGCATCGTCGCCATGGGCGTGCCGCCGGCCAAAAGCTCACTGGCCATCGGTCAGGCGGTCGCTGAAATGGCCAACCGTTTGGATTTGAACATTAAGGTGATTGGGTCGACCGATTTGACCCACTATGGTCCCAACTACGGATTCGTCTCTAAAGGGGCGGGTCACCAGGCGCTCGATTGGGTGCGCCGTCAAAACGATCGTCGCATCATCGACCTGATGCTGGATCTGGATGCCGAAAAGGTCATCAGCGAAGCCTTAACGAGCCAGAATGCATGCTGCGCCGGTGCTGCTGCCACTGCCATTCAGACCGCCAAACATCTGGGCGCCGATCGGGCTGAATCCATCGTCTATGCCACCAGCTATGACAAAAACCCGGCGGATAGTTTTGTGGGTTATGTGGGCATCGTCTTTTAGAAGTGGTTTCAAAACCTAAGGCCCAATGGCTGCGTTGTCCCGCACATTGCAATGCTCACGTACTACCGTGTACGCTCCGCTTCCAATTCGCGGGACGCCTTGCCCTTAAACCTTATCTGAGATTTTCAAACCACTTCTACTCATTTTAATTTATTTGTCTTTTTGACAATTTGAAGCGGCTTTTAAATCCGGCGGGATTCGCAGGGGGGACAAAATTGTAAAAGTGGATAATTGAAGCGGCCTCAAAAATGGTGGGGTTTTGTAACAGGTTGGCCGGTTTAGCCCGTTGGGGCCCGTTTGCCGGTTTATCAAGATAAGACATAGCTCCTTTTTTAACGGGCCAACGGGCTCAACCGGCTCTACGGGCTAAACCCTATAAATGAGAATCGGGGTGGCCGCCTTTAGTAGACTCTAAAATTTCCTTCCCCTTTATCGGTCCACAATCATTTCGAATCCGAGATCACCCCTACTTTAAAACCAGATCTGCTCTCCTCCGGCCGCTGCTGATGGCATTCCCGCCTGAATGGGAATAGAAGTCGCTGCGGCCCATCAAAATCTTCAAGCTGAAAGACGTGCGCCATGCTTTCCGTCATATCGACCGGAAAAAAACATGGTGCCGGTGATCTCGAAATGGACGCTTAGACCGGAAAACCTTGGGAAAAATGGACAACCGCTTTTCCAGAGTCCGACGGGCAAACCACCCCGACATCGGATTTTTTATTTTTTAGGACTATCCTGAGGATATCACCCCCCTCATCTGGTATGGGTGGTATCATAATTTATGGCACAATTCAAGAGCCAAAGCGGTTTTCAGCGAAGTGGTTATTTTTTCTGCTGCTGGGCTTTCAGGATTTTTGCCCAGGTGTCCCGCAAGGTGACGATTCGATTAAACACCAAAGATTCCGGTGTGTTATCCTTGGTATCAACATTGAAATAGCCCAGACGCTCGAATTGATAGCGATTGCCGGGCCGGGCGGTATTCAGAGTGGGCTCTACCTTGCAATGGGTCAATGTTTCGAGTGAGTTGGGGTTAAGATAATCGCTGAAATCCTTGCCCTCTTCGACCGCGTTGGGATTTTCTTTTACAAACAGGTGCTCATAAAGGTTTACCCGGGCGTTGAGAGCGTGCGATGCGGATACCCAGTGCAGTGTGCCTTTGACCTTGCGGCCATCCGGTGCGTCGCCGCCGCGGGTCTGGGGGTCATAGGTGCAATGCAACTCGGTCACCTCTCCGGTTGCAGGGTCTTTGACCACGTCGACACAGGTGATGAAATAGGCATAGCGCAACCGGACTTCCCGGCCGGGTGCCAGGCGGAAAAACTTTTTGGGGGGTTCTTCCATAAAATCATCCTGCTCGATATACAGCTCCCGGGTAAAAGGGACTTTGCGGGTGCCCATATCCGCATCTTCGGGGTTGTTGACGGCATCCAGCTCTTCCACTTGATCTTCAGGGTAATTGTCAATGGTGACTTTCAAGGGCCGTAAGACACCCATCACCCGGGGTGCAATTTTATTGAGCTGTTCACGGATACAGTATTCCAACAGGGCGATGTCCACCATGCTGTCGGCTTTGGCCACCCCGATGCGCTCGCAGAAATTGCGGATGGAATCAGCGGTATACCCCCGGCGCCGCAAACCCGATATCGTCGGCATGCGCGGATCGTCCCAGCCGTCGACATGACCTTCTTCGACCAGGCGGATCAGCTTGCGCTTGCTGAGCACCGTATAGTTGAGGTTCAGGCGCGCAAACTCGATTTGCTGGGGATGGTAGACCTCCAGCTGCTCCAAAACCCAGTCATAGAGCTCGCGGTTGATTTCAAATTCCAGGGTGCAGATCGAATGGGTGATGCCCTCGATCGAATCCGACAGACAGTGGGTAAAGTCATACATGGGATAGATGACCCACATACCGCCGGTGCGATAGTGGGGAACTTTTTTGATGCGATACAGAGTGGGGTCGCGCATCAGCATATTCGGGGACGCCATGTCGATTTTGGCCCTGAGCACATGGGCGCCTTCATCGTATTCACCGGCCCGCATGCGTTCAAACATATCCAGATTTTCTTCTACCGTGCGCTGGCGATAGGGGCTGTTTTTTCCCGGTTGGGTCAGGGTGCCGCGGTATTCTCTGATCTGATCCGAAGTCAGGCTGTCAACGTAGGCCTTGCCTTTTTTGATCAGCTGAACCGCATATTCAAACAGCTGCTCAAAATAGTCAGAGGCGTGGTAAAGACGATCCTCCCAGTCAAATCCCAGCCAGCGGACATCCTGCTTGATGGATTCCACGTATTCGACCTCTTCTTTGGCCGGGTCGGTGTCATCAAAGCGCAGGTTGCACAGCCCGCGGTATTCTTCGGCCAGCCCGAAATTCAGGCAGATGGATTTGGCGTGCCCGATGTGCAGGTATCCATTGGGCTCGGGCGGAAAACGCGTATGCACGCGCCCGTCGTTTTTACCGGCTGCAAGGTCTGCGTCGATAATGTATTTGATAAAATTCGGCGGTGGCGACAGTTCGCCATTTGTTTTGGCAGATTGAGCGCCTTTTTTGTCCGGTGACTTCATACAGGTCATTCCTTAATCATTGGAGAAGTTTATAATAGATTTAAATTAGAATGCATTTTCAAAAAAATCAAATCATTTGAGAACGATCAGTTCGAGCTTTCTCATCGCTAGCGGGAATTTTTGCCGGAGAATATCATCTGAATTTAAAAATGTGTAACTTTTTTCACGGTTTTACGTTATATACCAAAAGTGGACAAATTCAGGGCGTTTTACAACAGATACAAAAACATGCTCTTTGCATACCTGATGCGCACCAGTGGTGATTATGACCTGTCCGGTGACATCATGCAGGAAAGCTTTACCCGCTATCTGGCACGGTACGGCAAAAGCGAGCCAAGCGCGCCGCTGCTGTTTCGCATCGCGCGCAACGCCCTTACGGATCATCGGCGCAAATCAAAGCGCAACACGCCGTTACGCGACGGAAACGAGCCATCGGGGGAAAATCCGGAGCATCATCTGATGGTCAGAGATGAATACCGGCGCACGCTGTCTGCCATGCAGCATCTGGATGAGGTGGAAAGGGATTTTTTGAGCCTGGTCGTCAGCAGCGATTTGTCCTACCGCGAAATTGCGGAAATTCACCACACCAGCGAGCAGAATGTAAAGGTCAGAGTTCACCGCGCGCGCGTGAAACTCAGAGGCATACTGGGGGGAAGGAACTAAAAATGAAGGATCACATGATCAGTATGTTCATCGATGACGAGATGAATATTGATGAAAAAATCGAGTTTGTCACCACGATCCATGCCGATGCGGCCGTGAAAGATGAAACCATCGGTCTTTTGCAGCAGGAAAAAATGATCCGCGACCGGGTGGTCGACCGGATTCGCGAAGCCAGGTTCGACGTGCGGCCCGAACTGAATCTGCGGTTCTGGAAACCGGCTGCTGCTTTTATAGGCGGACTGGCTGCAGCGCTGCTGATTGTTTTTTTCAACCCGCCGGAGACTGAAAGAATGGCGACCGTGCCATACCGATTTGTCCTTTACCAGCCCGACGCCGGTCAGGTTGAGCTTGCCGGCAGTTTCAGCGGCTGGAAAACCCTCCCCATGAAAAAGATGGGCATCAGCGGTTACTGGGAAGTGATTGTTGATCTCTATCCGGGTGAACATCATTACAGCTATATTCTGGAGGGCGGCCGGCGCATACCCGACCCGACGATTTTGACGCGCGAGAAAGATGATTTTGGTGGCGAAAATTCAATTTTGGATATACATAGGAGAATATGAGCCGATGTCTGATTTTCGTATTCGCCGTTTTTCTGTTGATTTCTGGTTGTGGCGGGCAGTTTTACCGGGTGGAGGACCATAAGGTGATCTTCAATCTTGATCTGCCCGCTGCGCGGCAGGTTGATTTTGCCTATTCCCTGGATGGGTTCAGGTTGCACAGCGTTGAAAAAAAGCAGGACGGCACCTGGGAAATATCGGTCCCGGCGGACATCGAATTCAGTTATTTTTTTATGGTCGATGGAGCGTCATTTCTCCCGGAGTGCGATGTCCGGGAAGACGATGATTTTGGTTCCAAAAACTGCATTTTCGACCCTGTTCCTTGACGGTCGCTGACAGGATTGCTGTGAATCAAAAATTGCCATGAAAACAATCATAAAAAAAATCGTTCTGGCTGCAGGGATACTGGTGCTGGCGACTGCCATCGCCGGCGCCGACGATGTGGACCGGGCCCTGTCTGACATCGCCCCGCAGGCAGTCGTGCAGAGCACGCGCGCTTTGATTGAATCCGGCCTGGCGTCTGAGCGAGCCATTGCCGTCACCCGGGCCATGGTGCAAAATCGGTTTGAAGCGCAGCAGATCGCCAGGGCCCATCAGGTGATGCTCGACGCCCAGGCGCAGGGCCTGCCGCCGGATCCCATCATCAATAAAGCCTTTGAGGGTATGGCCAAGCAGGTCCAGTCCGGGCGGATCGTCAATGCCATGGACACGGTTCGGGTGCGCTATGATTTTGCTTACAAGCAAGCCGCAAAGCTCACGGACCGCCAAGCACAGATGAATCAGATAGGACACGTCATTGCTGCCTGTTTGACCGCCGGATTGGGCTCGAAAAGCGTTGAGTCCATCACCCACGGTCTTCAGGACCAAATGCGTACGCTGAAAACCGACGAGCAAGACATCCTGGCGATGGAGACATTTAAAACGGCCAGGGACATGGCGCGTCTGGGTGTATCCCCGTCACAAACTGAAGCGCTGATCCACCAGGCGCTCGAGCATCAGTTCAGCGCCGCGCAGATGCACAATATGCGCACCGCCTTTCGAAACGATTCCCGGACAACCCCTTCCCAAAGCGTGGCGGCTCGTTACAGCCGCTCGATCGAGCAGGGCAAGAGCTTTGAAAGCCCGGGCGGCGGTCAAAAGGGCGCGGGCCAGAGCAGCGAGTCGTCCGGCGCGGCCGGCAACGCCCCGGGCGGCTCCGGACCCGGTGGCGGTTCGGGCTCGGGCTCCGGCGGCGGCAGCGGCCCCGGTGGCTCCGGTGGTGGCTCGGGCGGCTCCGGCCCCGGTGGTGGAAGCGGTTCCGGCAGTTAGTTTCATACCTCTGGCGTTGCCCTGACATTTTGTGAACAGTCTATTCGGGTCTGTCTGATCGATTACATGGCCCTCATTTCAGCCTTCAAAGCGGGATCCTTATGGATTTCGCCTTTTTTTTTGGAATGATCTGCTCCTCAAAAGGAAAAAAATTGTAACCTTTTTCAGCGTGAGCCGTTTAGGGATTAAAACACGCACTGATGTCTGCGAAAATAAATGGGTCGGTCCGGGGCCGGATGTGGTTTCGAAAAATGAACGCGGGGTGCACCCGGTCGCCCGAAACGGTTTTTCAAACAAGGAGGAGAAATGAGGTCAACTAAGATTTTTTACCTGTTGTTTCCATTGATGGTCTTCGGGCTGATGATGGCGCCGGCCATTGCAGCGACGGTCGAGTATTCAAACCTTGAAAACGCGCCTGCGCTGAGTTCGCAAAACCGTGCCTCGGGAGGTGGCTCCCCGGCAACCGACATGTTAACTGAAGCGCTTATTTTTGCCAAAGGGCCCGGTGGTGGTGGCTCCGGCGGCGGTGGTAACGGCGGAGGTTCCGGCGGCGGTGGTAACGACGGCTCGGGCGGCGGTTCCGGCGGAGGCTCCGGCAGCGGCAGTGGCGG
>JASFIG010000217.1:0-7899 GCA_050122795.1 Desulfobacterales bacterium | reverse complement strand
ACCCCTCGATTAGTTAGCATGTTCAATTCGGATGTCAATGGAATATTCTGCATCAAAGGGATCTTTTATATTTCAGTCTGCTGGGCATCCCGGGCGTCGGTGCCGCCCAGTTTTTCTACCTGCTTGCCATCAGCAAGATCAACGTAGCGGCAGCTATTTTGCAGCATTACACCGGTCCTGTTTTTGTGGCTTTCTACAGGGGAAATGCTCAGCCCGCTGCAGATGCCGGGAGGCATGCTCGTGATCGCATCGATTATCGGGCTGCGATAGAAAGAAGAATATGATGATCGCCGAGGGTGGTGGCTTGAGAGCTAGGCGGATTCGGGCTTATCAATGCTGAGAAATTTAAGGCCGAAACCATCGGGGCCGGTCCAGACAACCTCGCCTCTCACGATGGCCTTTTGGCCTTTTTTTAACGGCAGCACAAATGTGATACTCTGACCGGCCGAGATATTCGCGTCAACTTCAATAAAGCCACCGGCAGAACTGATATTTTTAATGAGCCCGTTAAAAATGCGATCGTCGGCGGCAAACTGAACGGATTTGGAGTAGGGCCTTCGTTGATGCCTGCGGATGTCCTGCCATTCTCTGGTTTCACCCGCCTCTAATTTGACCTTATGATAATCAATCGTATGTTTGGCCCCATATCCGTAATAATAGGCGGATTTTTTCAATTCCTTGCGCCACATGATTTCAACCCGATAGCATTCATACAGGCCCTGTTGGGATGCAAATGGCGAGTTATCGATGCCGACGAAAACCTCATCACCGGGCTGCAGCAAATTATCGGCCTCAAAATACAAGCCCGTGGCAGAGAAGTTAAGCATTTTGGCCTTATTGATCGTGCCCGCATTTAAGTTCTCAATCGTCACCAGACATTGATGAGCGATGCGCGCGTTATCTCTTTTTTCTGGATTTTCTTCCATGACGCCGTTTCGTTTTCATCAATTTACGTTATGCCGATTTCTCAACAATATAGATCGGAAGATACTTTTTTCTCAGTTTATCCAACTCGGCTCTGACCAGCATGAACATCTTGATGATGATGGCATTCATCTCCTGCATGGCCTCGAGCTGTGCCACGACTTCAGGATAATAATGCTTTCCCCGAACCCGTTTGAGTTTCTTTAACAGTTTGGGTGATAGCATTTCGAATCCAGGTGGCGCGTTTAAAATAGCATCCAGTAAGAGCTGATTGCTGCCTTTCAAAAGCGATTTTTCAAAATGAGACAGAATCTGCGATTCGGTCATACCGGCCAGACGATCACGGATCTCGCGTTCCTTTAAAAATTTAAGCAGCCGATCACCGTTGGCCTCCGGATCTTGCGATAATTTGGCTTCCAGGCGTTCAATCAAATCCGCGGCACTGCGGCGTGATTTTAACATTTCAAGCTTGGTGATGGCTTTCTCCAGGACCTGACGACGCGCAATATTCCGATCATTTTCGGTTAAATTGGAATCATCCTGGATTCTTTGAAATTCATTCAATGTAAAATCGCGCATTCGTAGAATGTCATCGTACACTTTCTCAACGGAGACAGCGATATCCTGCGGCAGTATTTTATGTGCCTTGGCCACCTGCAATCGAAGTTTGGGTATGATGTTGTCCAACATGTTTATATATCGTCGACGGTCATAAAATTTAATAGTGTTGCTTCGTTAGCGCCATTTTAATAATGATGTTTCTAATAGTCGCATCCATACGGTACCAATACCTGATATCGGCACAATTTGTTGAAATATTAAATAATAATACTTTATGCAAGATTTATGCGAAAATCGCAAGCTTGTTTTAAACATATTTTTGCAATAAATAACGGTGTCTTATAAAAATTCGGGTCACAATTATGCATTTTGTGTGAAATATATTGTCCAAATGATTGAAGTTTACCTCACAATTTATAATGCCCCTCATTTTTTTCAAATCAATTCGAAATAATTGACTTGCATTCAGAAATTATTTATATCAAAAATAGTCCGTGCTTGGTTAATGGCGTTTTTTCGATGAACGCGTTGATGAGTGTCGCTGCAGGCCTGAAATAAAATCGTGGAAAGAGCGGTCAAGCGGGTGTGAAGGTGATTTGACAAACGCATTAAGCCTATGAAATCTATTGCAAAAAAACATGTTCAATCAAATTTTGCGGGGCAAGACGTGAGCACCGGCAGCATTAAAAAAAACCAGGACCCAAGGCGATATCCGCGTAAATCCTTCCAAAAATCGATATTTTTTAATTATGAGGATAAAAAATTCAGAGGTGTCATCAAAAATGTAAGTCGCGGCGGTGTCTTTATCGAAACCCGAGCTAAATTTCTGTTCGGGCAAACCATCGAGCTGGTTATCCCCAACAGCCACTTCGATAGCGCCAGACGGTTTCGGGCCTGGATGGTGCACTCGAGCCGGAGTGGAATCGGTGTTACCTTTAAACGGTTATTCGAGAGAAGATCCGGCAAAGAGCGCAGACATGCAATCGACCGCCGAATCGGCCTGGATCGCCGCAAACGGCCGAAGCCCAAAAACCGCCACCGTCAAATGAATCTTTTAAGCCCCGGTATCAATATCAAACCTTAGCCGTCATTGCGGCTGCAAACAGACCCTGCGCCACCCCGGCTTTATGATTTTTGCCCTAAGGCTTACATCGCCCGGCGCACGAACACATTGCACTGGCGCGTGAACTTAACCAGCTTGTCCAATTTTTCGGCCGCACGGCCGGAATCGAGCGCCTGTCCGGCTCGCTGGATGCCGCCTTTAAAATCGGAGTCGAATCCTGCAGATACAAAAGCCGCTGCTGCGTTCAAGAGCACGACATCTCTTTGCGGTCCTTTTTGACCGGCCAGTATACCGCGGATGATAGCAGCATTCTCGTCGGCATCCCCGCCTTTGATGGCTTCCGGCACTGCCCGCTTGAAACCGTGGGCTTCAGGCGTCATCTCAAACGTATCGATGGTTCCGTCTTTGAGATACGACACCCGGGTAGCGCCGCAAACGCTGATCTCGTCCAGCGTTACATCGCCGCATACCACAAATGCCTGGCGGGTACCGAGTTTTTGAAGGACCCGGGCCATCTTTTCAGTCTGCCCGGCATCATAGACGCCCAGCACCTGGGCGCTGGCTCCGGCAGGATTTGCCAGTGGCCCCATCAGATTAAAGATCGATCTTAGCCCGACCTGCTGCCGCGGTGCTGCCACCGCTTTCATGGCGCCGTGAAAAAGCGGTGCGTAGAGAAAACCAATTCCGATATCCTGGATGCACTTTTCAACATCAGCCAGGTTGATGTCCAGATTGACCCCCAGACTGATCAGCACATCGGCACTGCCGCACTGTTTGGAAAGCGCCCAGTTTCCGTATTTGGCCACCTGAAGTCCCGCAGCGGCCACCACGAGTGCTGTTGCCGTAGAAATATTAAAGGTCTGGGTGCCGTTGGCACCGTTGCCATGGGTGCCCATAATCGTTTCCTCTTCGACATTGATTTCATCCCGGTCGATATTGACCGCAGGTGCACCCAGCTCGATTTGCTTTGTCTTGGACCGCAGGGCTTTGGCCGCCCCGGTGATTTCTTCCACGGTTTCCCCCTTCATCCTCAGAGCTGTAATGAAAGCTCCGATTTGAGCCGGTTCAGCCGTGCCATCTAAAAGCATTTTCATTGCCGCGGTCATTTCTTTTTCGCCAAGGTTGTCTCCATTTGCCAGCTTTGCAATCGCCTGATTGATCATCGTTAAATACCTCCTTGTTTTTGATGGGTTGTTTAAAAGCAGTCGAAAATGAAAAAAGGCCGTGGGATCCAATTCCCACGGCCTTTCGACAGGAATAAAAAACCGCGGGCGCCCCGGGAGGAGGCCCACGGTTGTTCGCTAGATGTTTATGTTAGTTTGCGATGGATGGGCGCAGCTCCCTGATTGCGGTGCGCCACCACCAAATTTTACCGAATACTTCAAAACTTATGGTTTGCTTGAAATTCATTATGATCTCCATAGATGGCACACTTAATAAAGTCAAGCAAAAAAAATAAAAAGCGCTTGACAAGTGTCATGAATCCTTTTAAAAAGCGTAAAAATCACAAGGAGAAACCATGATGGCAGCGGCGATTCAACATACCGCTCAATCCCGGCAGAACTTTTATTTTTATTTCTATTGGAGAGGTCTGCCCATGGGTTGATGGATCATCATATTTGATTTTAAGCCGCGGGCAGACTGAAGCTCGCGGCTTTTTTGTTTTTAAAGAGCCGTTAACATTTTTCACGGCTTTTCTTTTGAAGGTATCTTAAAAATGCATCAAAGGCTCTTCGGTTGAGCCCGTTGCCCGTTAGCCCGTTTGCCGGTGAAAAAAGTAAAATTAGATCGTATTCCTTTTTGAACAGGCGCAACCGGCTAAACCGGCAACCGGCCAACCCGTAAAAATAATCTGCTATTTTTATAACAACTCACATTAAAATGTGTACAATCAAACAGCGATTTGAGGAAATCAAGATGAAAACAACGACTGACGATCTGCGAATTAAGGGATATCGACCGCTGACGGCGCCGCACATTTTAAAAAAAGAAATTCCCATAACCAATGCGGCAAATAAAACGGTTGTTTCGGGAAGAGCGCACATCGAAGCAATCCTGCAGAAAAAAGACCGACGTCTGCTGGTGATTGTGGGGCCGTGTTCCATCCATGACGAAAAGGCGGCCCTTGAATACGCATCCCGGTTAAACCGGCTGCGACAACAGGTGGCTGAAACGCTTTTTGTGGTCATGCGGGTTTATTTTGAAAAACCCCGTACCACCGTGGGATGGAAGGGGATAATTAACGATCCTTACCTGGACGGCACCTGTGACATGACGGCCGGTTTGCGCAAGGCGCGCAACCTGTTACAGCACATAAATGAAATGGGTCTGCCCGCCGCCACCGAGATGCTGGATACAATCACCGCTCAGTATGTGGCCGATATGGTCAGCTGGTCTGCCATCGGGGCCCGCACGGCCGAATCACAGACCCATCGCGAAATGGCCAGTGGCTTGTCCATGCCGGTGGGTTTTAAAAACAGCACCGATGGCAATTTATCAACGCCGATCAATGCCCTGATGGCGGCCCGCGCTCCGCAAAGTTTTCTCGGGATCGACCAGGATGGCAAAACCTGTGTGGTTAAAACCAGCGGCAATCCATGGGTACATGTTGTCCTGCGGGGCGGCAAAAGACCCAATTACGATCCGATCAGCCTGGAAGAGACCCGCTTGAAACTGATTGAAAAAGATCTGCCGGAAGCGATTATGGTGGACTGCTCGCATGCCAATTCCATGAAAAAATTTCAGGGCCAGGCAGTGGTCTGGAAAAATGTGATCGGCCAATACCTGGACGGTAACGAAGCACTGATTGGTTTGATGCTCGAAAGCAACCTGCATGAAGGCAATCAGGCTTTCACCGGGGATGCATCCACCTTAAAATATGGCGTGTCCATCACAGACGAATGCATTTCATGGGAAACCACCGAACAATTGCTGCTGTGGGCGCATGAAAAGCTGAGGGGTTATTTGAAATCGATTGCGGCATGAAAAGAATTGTATATTGAATATTGAATAATGAATATTTGAGGAAGTCGCTGCGCTCCACCGTTTGATTGATAAGTATTTTTAGATAGACAGCATTCCTTAAATATTCAATCTACAATCTACAATTTTCAATAATTAAAAAATGAAAACCATCACCATCAACACAGATTCGGGCCCATCGCGCATTTTAATCGCTGAGCGCCTGGGGAATTTGCAGCGCTACATTCCGGTAGCAAAGCCGATTATCATCACGGATGCCAATGTCGGCAAATTGTACCCGCTGGATGCCATCGCCGGCCACGTGATTACCATCGGCACCGGGGAAGCTAACAAGACCCTGGATACCGTTGAAGAAATCTACGCGCAACTGCTATCCATCCAGGCGGATCGCTCCGCGTTTATCGTCGGCATCGGCGGCGGCATGGTCTGCGACATTACCGGATTTGCAGCTTCAACATTTATGCGAGGGGTCAGGTTTGGCTTTGTGGCCACCACCCTGCTGGCGCAGGTGGATGCCAGTGTGGGTGGCAAAAACGGCGTTAATTTTCAAGGATACAAAAACATGGTCGGGCTGTTTCATCAGCCTGAATTTGTCATCTGTGATCTAGAATGTTTAAAGACACTACCCGCCAGGGAAATCTCCTGCGGCCTGGCCGAAATCGTTAAACACGCAGCCATCGCAGATGCCGCTCTATTTGAATATATAGAAAATCATGCGCAAAGCATATTGGCCCTGGACCGTGCGGCCATTGAAAAGTTGGTGCTGGCTTCGGTGCGTATCAAAGCAGCGATTGTCAGCCGCGACGAAACCGAAAAAGGCGAGCGCCGTTTGCTGAACTTCGGTCACACCTTCGGGCACGCCATAGAAAAAGTCAACAGTATGACACACGGCGAGGCTGTCAGCTTGGGTATGGTGATGGCCTCGGCTTTATCGGTCAGAAAAGGTCTGCTGACTGCGCAGGAGGACCAACGGCTACGCAACCTGCTCAAAAGACTTCAGCTTCCCAGCAATTTTGCTTCCAACCCGCAAAACATCCTGGATGCGATCACCAAAGATAAAAAAAGGGCCGCAGACCGCATCCATTTCGTTTTGCTCGCTGGAATGGGCAACGCCGTGGTGGAGTCGATCGCCATAGCAGAACTCAAGGAGATCCTGTATGACTGAATTAAATCCCGATATTTCAGCGCTGCGTCTGGCCATCGATGAGATCGACGCTAAAATTTTGGATTTTATCAACCGGCGTCTTTTGCTGGCCCGAAAAATCGGCGCTGCCAAAAAGCAGGGCGGCATTCCGGTGTGCGATCGTCAGCGCGAAAAAGACATCATGGAGCGCCTGCTGCGTGCAAATAACGGACCGCTGGACACCAAAGATCTGCAACGTATTTTTGAAGCTATTATGGCCGCCGGCCGCAGTGTCCAAAAAACGGATCGAGGGTCAAAATGATTGATGCCGATACATCCCTTTTTGGCCTGATCGGTAACCCGGTGGCCCACAGCCTCAGCCCGCTGATGCATAATCAGGCGTTTGCGGCTACCGGCTGCAACGCGGTTTATCTGGCATTTTGCGTTTCGGACCCGCGAGCAGCCATTGAGAGCTTCAAAGCACTGAATGTGAAGGGGCTCAGCGTCACCCTGCCTCATAAAGTGGCCGTCATGGAATATCTGGATGACATTGATCCGACGGCTGCCGGCATCGGCGCGGTGAACACCATCGTCCATCACAACGGCAGGCTCATCGGCTATAACACCGACTGCCAGGGAGCCATCAAGGCCTTGCAGACCCGGACAACCATAGACGGAAAATCGGTGGCGATCATCGGGGCCGGCGGGGCCGCCCGGGCCGTCGGTTTTGGATTGGCAACCGATGCCGGATGCTTGACGATTTTGAACCGCACCCGCCAAAGCGGTGAGCGGCTGGCCGCCGATCTGCAGGCCGAGTTTTTACCATTGGATGAATTCAGGCCGTACCGCTATGACATTTTGATCAACACCACACCGGTGGGGATGCATCCGCATACCGATGCAAGCCCGATTGGCAACCAGGCCTTATCAGCAGAAATGGTGGTCATGGATATTGTTTATAATCCATTGAATACCCGGCTTCTAAAGGATGCCGCTGCCAACGGATGCCAGACTATCAACGGCATAGATATGTTTGTCTTTCAGGGGGCGCAACAATTCGAGCTGTGGATCGGCAAAAAGGCGCCGGTGGAGGTTATGCGGCAGGCGGTTCTGCAGGCATTGCAGACGAATTCTTAAGTATTATGTGTCTGGTCTTCATTGAGCCGCAGTGGCTGATGCCGCGCAAGTAGGTTTCAGGTGTCAGTAAAATGCAGAGGACAGAGGACAGAATAAAGATGACAGATCT
>JASFIG010000216.1:0-7903 GCA_050122795.1 Desulfobacterales bacterium | reverse complement strand
CCATCTCGGCTAATTTGCGAACGATGATCTCCGAGCCGCTGTAGCGCGTATCGCCCACCCCTTCGCGATAGGCCGCTCCCAGCAAAACCACCTTTGATGCCGCCACGATTTTGCCCATGTTGCGCAACGCGTCCCGCACCAGTTGCGGCACCCGCAATGACCGCGTGTCATTGATGTCAATGGCTGCCGGCGTTATTTTAAAGACGTTATCTTCGAATCCCATCAGGGTATGATAGGACCACACGCCCAACCCTCCGTCTTTGGGCAAGCAGTAGCCGCCGATCCCCGGGCCGGGAAAAATCATATTGGAGTGGGTTGGTCGGACCTTAATGGCGTCAATCACCTTGATCAGGTCCACCCCGTTGCGTTCGGCAAATACACTCCATTCGTCCAGAAAAGCCAGCAGCGTGGCGCGGAATGAATTTTCCACGATTTTGCAGGTCTCACTTTCAATCGGTCGGTCCAACACCGTCAGCGGATATTGTTCGACATTGATGACTTCCGATAAAAATTCGCGCACACGATGACGGGCCGTCTCGTTGATGCCGCTGCAAACCCGCCAGAAATCACGCACCGAGGCGACATAATGTCGACCCGGCATAACGCGCTCAAAGGAATGAGACAAAAGGGGCTCGGTGTCGGTCAACCCTCTTTTTTCAAACGCTTTCTTAACGATGGGATAGGCCACATACTCCGTTGTGCCCGGTGGCACGGTGGTTTCAATTAAAACCAGACACTCGGGGTTGATCTTTTCGCCGATAATTTTCAGACTGTCTTCAAGAGCGGCAATATCAGCATGACCCTGTCGAACGTTGCCGAACGTTTCCTTGAAATAGTCGCATTGCACATCCACAATGACCACATCGGCCAGACTCAGCGCATCATAGGTATAGGTGGCGATCAACGTTTTTTTCTGCTTGACGCAGCGCTCGATCAGCGGGGCGACTTCGGGGTCTTCAGCTTCAACCGGTGCAATGCCCCTGTTGATATAGGGTATTTTCCAGTATGATCGCGTTGACGGTCGCTGCATGCCGATGACAAACTTATTGGGGTGATCATCCGCATCAACGGAATCGGCCACAACACCGGCCATCACAGCGCCGACAAAACCCACCCCCATCACCACGACAATTTCCCTGCCCTTCAAGCGCTCCTCTTTAACGTGGTGCTGAAGGCGTTTGAATTCCTTTTGATAGTCTTTTTGCTCGGGTAGTTTGAAGACCTCACCACGCGGACAAACTGAAACCGGTCCAGCCGTGCGGGTCTCCTGCTGCTGTTTCGAAACCTGCATAGAACATTCTCCGTTCACATCTGTAAGGGTTAAATTTTCACGGCATTTTGATGAATGATCAACTTTTTTTAGGATTCTAACATAGGCTACGCATAATGCAAAGATAATTTGCGTTTGAGCGCTACGGTGATCGTACGCACAAGTTCTTAAAAATATAATTATTTTAATAAGTTACGTCTAATGTGCGGTTTTTGGTATTGAAAGACAGCGCAAGTTATGATCTAATATGAACAGCTGGTTTCAATTGCCAGGAAGGCTGTAATCGCCTAATTGACGAAGAAAGGAACCGAGTTTAATGGCACGTATACTGATTATCGATGACGAATCCCAGATTCGATCGATGCTTCGATTGATGCTGGAAAGGGTCGGCTATGAAGTGATTGAGGCCGAAGACGGCATGGAAGGAATCAGGCAATACAGGGACAATCCCGCCGATCTGATCATCACCGATCTGATAATGCCGAACAAAGACGGCATTGGTATGATTATCGAACTCAAAAAAGAGTTTCCGCAAGTAAAGATAATTGCAATGTCCGGCGGCGGTGTAAACCGGCCCGAGGGCTATCTGGATGGTGCCCAAAAACTGGGTGCCACGCGGACACTGACGAAACCGATCGATCGAGATGAAATGATTAACGCCGTAAAGGAGACCTTGAAAACCGACACAGCTTCGGCTGAGCCGTCAGCTTGATGTCGCCAGCCCCTTTTGAAAGCTTTCCCACTTGCGTTACAGTAGATGAAATTGGCAAATCAACCTGCCGCATGTCATTTGGGTTGCGACAATATTCCCAACATATTTCAAAAACGGTTGCCGGGCGTACGGGGGCAAAATGACGCCCGGCAGCCTCACCCGTTTAATTCCAAATCCATTCTCAGCCGGCAACAAATATATTGCCTTTGCAAATTCTTCCAGATTATACTAAGCCCATATACAGGCATTTAAAATGCAAGGATACACCTGCCGTTTGGTTGGAGGAAATCATAAGTGATAAAATCTGCGATCATACTTGGCCTTATCATTTTGCTGCCGCCTCTGGCCCAAGCTGATATCATTTTTTTTAAAGATGGGATGAAAACCGTTTGTCAGGAAAAAGCCTGGGAAGAAGGCCAGGAAGTCAAATGTGAATATGAGGGCACCGTATTGAGCTATCAAAAGAAAGATGTTCTCCGTATCCAGCAGATCAGGACCGAAAAAAAGGTGCCGCCCGCAGAACCCGTGAAAATGCCTGAACAGCCGGCTGCAGCGAAGGTGCCGCCCGCTGAACCCGTGAAAACGCCTGAACAGCCGGCTGCAGCGGTGGCAACGCCTTCCTCAGATGGTAAGGCACCTGATTCAAAACCGAAACCTCGCGAGAAAAAGGATTTAAAAGCCTCGCCGATTCAGCCGACCGGTGTATCCGGTACCAAAGGGCTTGAATTTTATAATCCGAGGAGACCGCAGAAGTACTGGACCAGTGCTGTTTCCAAACACCAGACCTTTGAACAGGCCATTGCGGCCTTGGCCAAACAGTATGACCGGAGTCCTGACTGGATTCAGCAGCAAATGGGCGAAACCAATGATCTCGATGAAATTCACCGGAATCTGGCCCGCAGCAAATTAAGCGTGCCGGTTGAGACAACGGCGCAAACTGAAAAAAAAGTATCCAATACGCTTTTTTACAACCCGCGAAGACCCCACAAGTACTGGACCAGCGCAAGTGCAAAACACAAAACCTTCAAGGAAGCCGTGAATGCACTATCCGCTGAGTACGATCGTCCACAGCAGTGGGTTCAACAATACATGGGTATGTCGAATAACCTGGACGAGATTCATCAAAACTTGAGAAACCAAAAATTATCAGAATCGTCACCCTGAAGGATGGCACGGGCAGGCCATGTGCTTCGATGGTTGACCACAGACGAACGCCATGGCACCTGCGGTCATTTTTGGCAAACAACCCTGGCCTTTGGGGCTTGCCGAATATTGACAATTTGGCTGTTTTCCTGTAGGATTTGATTAAATTATATTGTAATATAGACTATTTATAAAGTTTAATGGTATTGTTTTTCGCAGCAGCCTTGTTTGGTTGCAATTTTTTTGAAAGGGCCAGCGTTTATGATTTCATTCAGTCGCGATGTGGTTGCACTCGTTCGGATTTTCGCAAGCTGTCTAACGGCCGGATTTCTGATTTTTTTTATATCTTCTTTATCGGGCGAGGACCTTATTAAAAACAACAGCAACGTCGCTGATTTAGACAGAATATTAGCTGAAATTACAGTTGAATTGGATGGTGGCATCGAGGACCGCATCAAGCAACTGGGAGAAGTGCCGGCCATTAATCCTTACAAGAAATTCTATTGTGCCGAGCTTGCCAAAGAAATACATGAAGTCTCCTATTTAACAGAAAAACAAAAAATTATGTTTGATGCTTACAATGTCCGCGATTTCGAAAACAAATCTAAGCGCCTGGTTTCTTTTTCAGAAACAGCGAATATGGCAGCCTTGATGAATGAGCTGGAAATCGTAAAAAGAGAGCTTAAAAATTCTGTTAACCTGATTGATAAGAGACGTAAAAAACTCGTACGTCAAAGGACAGCCTATATTATCCTCTTTTTCGTGCTCTGGATCGCCATCTATTTCTATTATAGCCGCGGCTTCTTGAAACGTTAGGCCACCTAAAATTTATTTTAACTTTTCGTTTGAATGAACAGCACTTCCGTTTCCAGATCTGTTGTTACCAAACGGATGACGGAAGCCGATTGATTATGTACCAATCATTTTACAATCTTAAAATTAAGCCGTTTCAAATTACGACGGATCCCAAATTCCTCTGGCTTGGCGAGAAGCATAAAGAGGCCCTGGCGACGCTCAAATACGGTATCCTTGAAAACAAAGGCTTCCTCTTGCTGACCGGTGATGTGGGCACCGGCAAAACCGTTTTGATCCACGGCTTAATGAAGCTTATCGATGTGTCTGCGATCGTGGCCGCCATCCCGGATCCCGGCCTCACCCCTATCGATTTTTTTAACTTTCTGTCTGAAGAGTTTAAAATGAACCGGCGCTTTGATAGCAAGGGCGCTTTCCTGATTCATCTCAAGCATTTTCTTTACAATGCGTCTTCTGCGGACAAAAAGGTCCTGCTGATTATCGATGAAGCTCAACGCCTGAACCACGAGTTGATTGAGCAAATCCGTCTTTTGTCAAACATTGAGATGGACAACCGTAAATTGATCAACATTTTTTTTGTCGGGCAAAGCGAATTTAACAAAATGATCAGCGAAGACCGTCACAAAGCCGTTCGGCAAAGAATTAGCGTCAGCTATCACATCGATCCATTGACGGAGCAGGAAACCCGCCAGTATATCAATCATCGCCTCAATGTTGCCGGCTGCAAAAAAGAGCTCTTCAAACCCGAAGCCTTGCGCAGGATTTATTCATTTTCCCACGGGTATCCTCGACTGATAAATATTATTTGCGACCATGCCTTGCTTACCGGATATTCCGGCGGCAAAAAAGTTATCGATGCCGGCGTCATCAGGGAGTGTGAAAAAGAACTTAAAATCCCGATCGACCGGCCTGAAAAACAGGAAAAAGAAGCCGAATTTTTCGAACCCAGGGAAGAAAATCCCTTCAAAGTGCTTCAAAATCAATCTACGGGAAAACGCATCGGCTATTTCGCGGTTATTATTTTGCTGCTCGTGGCAACCGGTTATTTCTTGTTTACGATGCAATCAAAGGACGAACCGCGCTGGAAAATGGAGGAAATCGCACCGCAATCCTATGACTCCCCGACCCTAAAAGCCAAAGAAGCTTTCGTTCCGGGCGTCGTCGGTGAAACAAATGACAATACGGATCAACCCGGCATCAAACGTTTTGATGAGCAGACCATTGAAGACGAAAAAATCGCGGCACCGACGCAGTCAAATTTAGAGAATCAAACAGAAGACACCAGCACGGTTCCAAAGGTCAAGCCATTTCCCGATCGAAAAATCATCATCTACTTCAAACACAACTCCAACGATCTTCCGGACCAGGCTTACGATATGCTTGACCGCATCGCCGGCTTCATGGTCAGCAACCCGGATGCCAGCATCAATATCAGCGGCTATACGGACTCATCCGGTGCCTATAGTTATAACGTGAGCGTTTCCCAGTTCAGGGCCAACATGGTCAAAGGGTATCTGGTGGGCAAAGGCGTTGATCCGTTGAAAATAGAGGCAATTGGACTGGGTCCCAAGAACCCGATTGCCAGCAATGCTACCGAAAAGGGCCGGCAGACAAACCGCCGGGTGGAAATTGAACTGAATATCGACAAACCATAGCCAAGCATCTCTATTTCACCATAATCCTTATTGGGCAGCCCCTCTCTTCCAAAACTTTTCTGGTTGACCGGTTAAGCCCGTTGAGCCGGTTGCGTTCGTAAAAAGACATATTTTCTAACCGGCAAACGGGCCGACGGGTAACGGGCCCAACCTAAGGACGCTTACCAAAATTAAACTCGGATTTTAATAATTTTAATGTCGAAGCGCTCACTTTAAGCTCAGTGATTTCTTCGGCAGAAACCCAGCGTGCCTCGAGCGCATCATCCCCTGCCGCAAGCTCACCGGAAGCATAATCAGCCAACAGGTCGATGATGACGTAATGAAACCGTATGCCTTCGCTCTCATCCCGTTCGATGACATCGAAGGTGTAAATGGGTTCGGCGGCCCGGATCCGAATGCCGGTCTCTTCTTGAATTTCCCTTTCAGCGGCCTGCTGCAGGGTTTCGCCGATTTTAACGCTTCCGCCGGGAATTGCCCAGAGATCCTCAGCAGGCGGTTGTCCTCTGCGAACCAGCAAAACGCATCCATCTTTGAACACCACAGCACCCACAGCCACGCGGGGATGCTCGGGATAGTCGTTTTTGGATTTTGGTATTGGTTTTTTCAATATTCAAAGATTCCTTCAAGCGGCATCCGCATGATACTGGCATAGCGCGGATCCTCTGAAACTGCCGGATTAATTTGATTACAATCCAATCCGCTGCTTGTGAGTAATTAGATCATAAAGTAGGCATAAAATTAATTCGATCAACAGCCGGTATGGATTCTTGACAGCGGTCGGTGATTAACCTATGGTCGCAAGACTTGAACCTATTGGTTATTTTGGAGATGGTATCAAGTTGTGCCGGGATCCCGTTTGACGCTGAATTTGTCTCTTCGATCTCAGGGTGCTGATCTTCAATCGACCCTATTTTTTGCATAAAGGACCTCATTATGAATTTACAATCTAAACTACCCGATCTCGAATTGACCATTTTTGCGGTCATGACACAATTGGCCATTCAGCACAACGCGATTAACCTCTCCCAGGGATTTCCGGATTTCGATACCTACCCTGAGTTGATTTCGCTGGTTGAAAAATACATGCGCGAAGGACATAACCAGTATGCGCCCATGCAGGGCGTGATGCCCTTGCGAGAGCAAATTGCTGAAAAAGTATACGCCATGTATGGCACCCAATACAACCCGGCAAGCGAAATTACGGTTACCTCGGGTGCCACTGAGTCAATTTTTGCCGCCATTACTGCCGTTGTCAAAAAAGATGATGAAGTCATCATAGTTGAGCCGGCCTACGATGCCTATGCGCCCATTGTGCAGCTCAGCGGTGGCATTCCAGTTTTCCTGCAATTAAAATTTCCAGATTACCACATGGATTGGAATGATTTGGCAACCGCCGTCAACAACACAACCAAGCTCATCATTCTGAATTATCCGCATAACCCCACCGGTGCTGTTCTGTCACCGGAAGATATTGCCAAACTCTCCCGGATCGTTGAAAATACCCAAACGCTTATCGTCAGCGATGAAGCCTATGAACACGTTGTCTTTGACGGTCTGCGACACGAAAGTATCGCCCGGCACCCCCAGCTGGCGCAGCGCAGCTTTGTGATTTGTTCTTTTGGCAAGACCTATCACACCACCGGTTGGAAAATCGGCTATTGTCTTGCACCCGAACCCCTTTCGAGCGAACTGCAGAAGATCCATCAATTCCTGACGTTTGCATCAAACACCCCGATTCAGATGGCCTATGCCGAATTTATGCAAAACAAGGAGTTGTACCTGAATTTACCTGGATTTTATCAGCAAAAACGGGACCTGTTTTTAAATCTGATCGCCGAATCCCGCTTTCGGCCCCTGCCCTGTAAAGGCACCTATTATCAGATGCTGGATTATTCGCAAATTTCGGATGAGCCGGATCTCGATTTCGCCCGGCGGTTAACCATTGAGCACGGTGTAGCCGCCATTCCGCCCTCGGCGCTTTACCATCGAAAAGACGATCATAAAGTGCTGCGGTTCTGTTTTGCCAAGAAAAGGGAAACCCTTGAAAGCGCAGCTGAAAAATTATGCCGGATTTAAACAAGAAAATGCGGGCTCAGCAGGATCTGGAGAAAGGCATCCTGCATGGCATCGCCAGTGAATGGGAAGCAGCACGGCTTTGCCTGGAACCGGATATACAGCCGCTGATCCGCAAACCGACATTTGCCCTGGCGGATTTGAAAAGCCAGTGGGCAAACTGGTCTGCAGCTAAGCGTCAAATAACGATCAGCCGCCAGCTGACGCTCAATTATCCCTGGGATTCAATTCGCGACG
>JASFIG010000215.1:0-7928 GCA_050122795.1 Desulfobacterales bacterium | reverse complement strand
AGCTTACTGTCGGTAATCGATCGTTTGTAGGTTGAAACCGACTGAAGATTTAAGGAATAAATCTATTTTAGATTGGCTTATTCTATATAAACAAGCTTAAAAATGTGTAAAGCGGCTATGTACCCGTAACCGCAAATTATGGTATATATCTTCTGGCAATCTTATGAATATTCAAATCTAAAACCTGTAGAATACGGGCACCATTCCTCTATGTAGATATTGGGGAGGCGACAAAAAAAGGTGGCGAGAATTGGAGGGGAAATAACCGAAAAATATTATTTATTCGTATTTTAAAATAAAGTTAACCGCTTCATCCAAATCGGTTTGATCTTCCAGCGCCCTGACCACGCGTTCGGCCAGCTCACCTAAGATCCTTCTGAGGGCTGTGGCCAGTTTAAGGGCATCCGTATCGTGATTGACATCGGACCCTTTGCGGATGGCCTGGTCCAACAAGGCCAGCGGATTGTAGCCATTGATCAGCAGCGCCTGCGGCAAAGCGTCGCCGATCAGTTCAACGGCATTTTTAAATTTTGTTTCCATTTTGGCGGATTTGAGCTTTTCAATATGAGATTCGGACGAGCCGGAGCGGCGCACGACCCGGATGATCTCATCGATGATGTGGTCTTTTTGATTTTCAATCACCTTGCGATAATAAGCCAGCGCGCCGATACCCAGACCCTGGATTTCAGACCGGCGGCCCATTAAAAATAGATCTTTATTTTCACCCAGAAGTGCCATCACCCGTGCCGACACTTTGGGGCCAAAGGGCGGCCATTCACCGACTTTGATGGCCTCACCTTCGTCGATGTCCGCATTCCAGCGGGCCATGATGGCAAAGATTTTAGAATGCGTCCGGCAGTTGGCGCAGGAATAATGTAAAAATATGCGGGTCCACTTTTCGCTCAAGGGGACTTTTTTCGTCTGGTAGGAATCAAAAAAGCGTACGCCGCTGCAAATGCTGTTGGGGCAGTGCAGTTTTAAGCGCGGTTTAATTAAGATAGGCGTTGAGTTGGGCCTTGTGCTGATACCCAGATTGCTGATCGCTTGCGCTTCTCCGGGCGGGTATTTGCTCAGGAAATCTTCAAATTTGACAGCTTCAATTCGGGTAAGATTTTGCTTTGCTGCAGCTGCAGTATTCATGATAAAGCCTTTATCTGAAAGCGCCTGGGGATTATCAAAAAATAACCAAATGCCGCAAAGGTTCGTCAAATTTCAGGCAACTTAACATGGATACCCGAAGCATATCATAAAGTCAAGTATTATAAATAGTTAGAACATTTTATGCGTGTAGTTATCTACATTTCGACATATTAATTTAAATAGGAAAAAGCGCGGACGGCCCGGTGACCGCCCGCAAGCATTTCAGTTATATAGATGATACACACGTATGTTTAGCGCAAATCTTTGATCCAGGATGAATTTTTAAACCAGTGGTCATTCATCTTGCGCAATTGTCCACTGCCATCCAGCATCTTCATATAGTTGTTCAGCCAATTAATGAATAATGTGTCTTCTTTGACAGCAATCCCTATAGGCTCAAAGGTCAGGCGCGATTGTCCGGCAACGAGGCCTTTTTCCTGATAACGGAAGGCCGTAAAGGCGCAGAAGGGATAATCAGCGATGAGCACATCTATTTTATCCTCAAATAAAAATCCCAAGGCTTCATCATAAGACTCGGCACTCACCAGTTTTGCCTGGGGGGCGGTACCCTCAACAAATGCCTGACTGGTTGACGCTTTGAGGGCACCGATCTTGAATTTGGGATCATTTAAACTGTCTGCGGCCTGCAGGGTGGCAATGGTCTGTGTTTTGGTCAACATTCCTTTGCCGGAAATGTAATAAGGGCCGACGAAAGCCACTTTGAGATTACGCCTCGGCGTCATGGTCATGCTCGACAAAATCAGATCCACTTTATCGGCATGCAGGGCCGGTAGCAGTTCCGCAAAGGACATGGTTTTAAAATGGACTTTTACACCCATACTGCCGGCAATCAGTCTGGCAATATCGGCATCCAGACCGATAATTTTACCATCTTTGGTCGTGGCGTTCAGGGGGGGTTGCGTGCCGGTGATGCCGACAACCAGCTCACCATTTTTCAAAATGCGGTCCAAAATATCGCCAGCGGGTGCGCTGCCAACAAACGACAATACCAGCAGGGAAACGAGCGCTGCTATGAAGATCGTCTTTCGCATGGAAGTTCTCCTCTCATTAAGATTGTCCGGTTGAGTCCGTTGAGCCGGTTAGGCCCGTTGAGCCCGTTAAAGACGGTAAATGTCTCATCCTCTTCTTTGGCCGGCTAATGGGCCAACCGATTTAAAACAAGTATTAATCTGTAAAATTAAAACTCTTGAGATAATCTTCAAGCCCCTGGCTGGATTTTCCGGATAATTCGGTACAATCCCGGGCGGTTTGGACGCCTTTTGCCAGCCGGGAGGCAAAAACCAGACAGGTGGACTGGCCGCATTTACGGCAGTTGGTTCTCGGCAGCCATCGGAGGATCTCAAGAATGCCGGGCCGCGGTAATCCTTCAAAAGTCGGTTGAATTCCGTCACGTGCCTCCCAGGTTGCATTGATCTCTGACTGCAACCAGCGCAAAATTTTTTCGGCTTCATCTCCATCCTCGAGCGCATTAATGGCTACTTGGCGCGGATGCAACGTGATCAGACGCCCCCGGGATTTAAGAATTAAAGCCGGGGGATCTTTCAGAAATTCGAATCCGCCCAGACGGGTATTCAAGTACGGCAATACAGCCGAGATATCCTGCTCCAGCTCTGCGATGCAGTGCAATGATTCAAACTCAGGATTTTGTTCCGGCCTGAAGATGACTTTTTTATAGCCCTTCAGTAAAGCGATTGGCTTTCTCCTGCTTCAGGTTGAGATCCAAAAGGCACCGGCTAGTGATATTGCGCCACTAACTTCTCGCGTTCCTGTTCCGGCAAGGATTTGACATATGACTTCCAGCCTGGACACCAGCCAATATGCCACTTCCATAGTCTACCCAGAATTGACCGTGGTTTGCGATCATAGATAGCTCTGAATCTGCACTTTTCACAATTGCTCATGTGCCACTTCCTTTATCAAAGTATAGGTTCCAATCAACCTAACATTATTGGATATCAAATAGCAAATCGTTATGCGCTCTACACGATCGTCGGGCCGGGTATTGCTTTACGAGGCCGGCAATTTGGCCATTGTTCAGCAGATCACCATCGCCGCCGTCACATCGCACTGCGTTTAAGCACCTAAAAACCTTGACCAAAACAACGATCCCATGATATGAAATAGCTGCGAAACCAAAACGTGCACCCCTTTTAAGGGAATGTCATGAACCAAGCAAAAACAACCCTGTTTTTCTGAAAGAAAAACAGGGTTGTGTGTTCTTGCAGCTTCATGGGTTGAGGAACTTGAATATTGCACGAAAAGGCACACATAGAACCACTGACGCTTGATATTGTATTCAAGCTTTTGGGAACCCAGAACATACCGGGCTCCCCCAGAGAGCTTGAAGTCCTGTCCATCCGGATTACCGAACTGGTCCTTATAAATGGTGAGCAGTGGATACGCGATAACCGGCAAAAGCTGATCGACGAGTGGTACTATATTGTGCGCCAGGGCATCATCCATTGAAAAAAACGTCTGAAGGAGAATAAGATGACAACGCTGTTTGAGCCCTCTGAAATCAACGGCATGAAACTGCAAAACCGATTTGTGCGCTCGGCCACCTGGGAAGGCCTGGCTGCCGAAGACGGCAGCTGCACGCCACAACTGGTCGACCTGATGGAAACACTGGCCAAAGGCGGTGTCGGCTTGATTATCAGCAGCCACGCCTATGTCCAGAAGGTCGGCCAGGCCGGAACCGGACAGCTGGGCATTCATAACGACGACATGATCCCGGGGCTCAAAGAAATGACCGCTGCCGTCCACAACCGGAAGGGCATAATCGTCTGCCAGCTGGCCCACGCCGGTTTTTTTGGAAATGAGAAATTATGCGGGCAAACCCCGCTTGCGCCTTCAGCAATAGACGGTATCGCCGAAGGCATGCGCAAGGAGATGACAGCGGACGATATCCGGAAAGTGATAACAGCATTTGCAGCTGCGGCCCGCAGGGCTAAAATTGCCGGCTTTGACGGTGTTCAAATCCATGGTGCCCATGGCTATCTGATCAGTGAGTTTATCTCGCCCATGTTCAATCACCGCACCGATGAATACGGCGGACCCATCGAAAACCGCGCCAGACTGCCGCTGGCAGTGCTGCAGGCTATACGTGAGGCTGTCGGGGTGGATTATCCGGTTTTAATCAAACTCAACTGCAAGGAGTTTGTCGACGGAGGATTGCAGCCCGAAGAATTCGTCCAGGTCGGCAAAATGCTGGCGGATGCCGGCATCGACGCCATTGAAATCAGCGGCGGCCTTCCGGTCAGCCCCAAAACCCGACCCAGCCAGTTGGGGATTAATAAGGAAGAAAAAGAGGCCTATTTTCAGGAAGAAGCCAGAGCTCTCCGCAAAGAAACGGACGTCACCCTCATTCTGGTGGGCGGTAACCGCTCCTTTCATGTGGCTGAAGGCCTGGTGGCCGAAGGTGTGGCGGATTATATTTCCATGAGCCGGCCGCTGATCCGCGAGCCCCATTTAATCAACCGCTGGAAAGCCGGGGATCAGACCAAAGCCGCCTGCATATCGGACAATATGTGCTTCAGGCCGGCCATCAAAGGCGACGGCATTTACTGTGTCACCGAAAGACGAGAGCAGGCCAAAGAAAAATAAAGCTGCTGGCAGCAGGTCACTGGCTCCTGGCTGTCAGTCAGAAGTCACAGCTTTTAGCCAATAGCCAGCAGCGAGAAGCAAGAGGCCAAACAGCCAAGAATTTGAACCTATAAACCCTGAACCGAAACACAGATTGAAAAATACTCAACTGTAGAAACGCCTTTTAAGCCGTAGATTGCAAATAAGATCACAAATTATGAAAACGGTGACTGCGGCAATATTAGAGAAGGATGGCAAGATCCTGATTGCCCGGCGTAAAGCCGATGACACCCAGGCCGGCAGGTGGGAGTTTCCCGGCGGCACGCTTGAGTCGGACGAGACGCCGCAGGAGTGTCTGCAACGGGAAATGCGGGAAGAATTCGGCATTAGCGTTACAGTCGGACAATTGGTTGGCGAAAGCATTCACTATTACGAGCACGGCGCGATCAAACTAATCGCCTATCAGGCAAGCTGGGAATCCGGCATGATGGTGTTAAACGAGCATGCGGATTTCAGGTGGGTGTCACCGGGCCGGCTTGCTGAATTTGATTTTGCGCCAGCCGATATTCCCCTCGTTAAAAAATTACTGCACAAGAAAAAATAGGATCGGCGGATTGGGTTAGACCGATGGCTTTACTTTCAACCGGTGGGCACCGCAGAAAATGTATAAGCCCTCATCGTCGATCAAGGTTGCGAGGGTCATGTTGAGTTGAGCGGCCAGATCCACAGCCAGCCCCGTCGGTCGTGATAAGGCAAAAATGGCTGGAATGCGGGCCCGTGCTGCTTTTTGAACCAGTTCATAGCTGATCCGAGAGGACAAAATAGCCAGCGCGGCGCTATCGAGCGTTTCTTCCAGCAGGGCTTTGCCGATGGCTTTATCCAGGGCATTATGCCGCCCGACATCTTCAGCCACCGACAACACATCATAATTTGAATCGTAAAGCACAGCCGCATGGGACGCCTTTGTCTCCCGGCGTAGCGATTGCTGGGATGTAAGGTTTTCAAGGCATGCGCACGCCTTTTGAGCATCGACGGGCGAATTATCTGCGACAGGCTCAATGATCTGATACAGTTCTTTGACCAGTTCTTTACCGCAAATGCCGCAACTGGTCTGACTGATATAACCGCGCCGATCGAGCGTTTCAGGAATTTTTTTTCTTCTGGCGGGGGTTAATGTCACTGCAATGACATTGGTATCTTCGCCATCACAGAAGGCAATCGAGGTGACATCATCCATTGCGTCAATGATGCCTTCTCCCAGACAGAATCCAGCCGCATGTGCCTTCTCATCGCCTGGCGTGCGCATGATCACAGAGTAAGGTTTACCCTCCAGACGAATCGAGAGCGGCTCTTCTCCGACAAGATAAGATCCAGAGGCCTTGTTCCCCTGTTTCCAAAAAATAACATTGTGGTGCGTAGAATCGTTCAACGGTTTCCCCGAATTGCTGCAAGAAATAGGGTTAAAATAGTTGCGATTATAAATTAAGATAACTGTCAGAAACGACATTTTCAAGGGCAATAGCAGGTTAAGGTCGCAGCAACTGAATGTCGTCCCTGGCCAGCAAGCGATGCATCTTGCCGGCAAATGGCTTGTTGAAAAAAGATTCCAACGAGCGGCTGATGGCGGCTATCTTGCCGGCATCGATACCGGTCTCGATCCCCATCTGTGAAAGCATCCACACGAGGTCTTCGGTGGCGATATTGCCGGAAGCGCCTTTGATAAAGGGGCAACCGCCCATGCCGCCGAAGGTCGTGTCAAAGTGATTGACGCCCAGCGGCAGGGCCGCCAGCACATTGGCAAGGCCTTTGCCCTCGGTATCATGCAGGTGCAATATGACCGGGATATCGTTGGCCAGCTCGACCACCCGGGCGCATATCTGCTGGATTGAACGCGGGTTGGCCATCCCGGTGGAGTCCGCCAGTACGAGTTCATCGATGCCCAGGTCAAGCTGCTCTTTAACGATATCAAAGACGGCTTCTGGATCGATGGCCCCCTCGAACCGGCAACCGAAGACACATTGCAGTCCGCCACTGACGGCCAGCCCGTGCGCCTTGCCGATTTTAGCCATATCTGCAAACTGCCGGCGGGCTTCTACCAGCGAAACATTGGCATTTTTACGGCTGTGGGTATCACTGGCGGAAATCGAAGCGGAAACATGCCCCAGACCCGCGTCCGCCGCCCGCTCGAGGCCCCTGGCATTAAGCACCAGGGCGCTGAAAATGACACCGGGTTGCGCTTTCAAACCGGCACACAGTGCTTCGGCATCGGCCATCTGGGGGATCAACTTTGGATTTACAAACGAAGTCACCTGAATGCGCCGCACACCGGCGTCAACCAGAGCGTCGATAATCCTTATTTTTTTAGCGGTGGGCAGTACGGTTTCTTCGCTCTGCAGGCCATCGCGCAGTCCCTGTTCTTCAATCACCACCCTGGAAGGATATGACGTCATTGCACCATCTTCCAAAATTTCCATCTAACCTGTGTTTTCTGACCTCTGACTTCTGACTTCTGTCCTCTGTCAACTAAGTGATGTGTATTTATATCTTTTAGATCCACTTGGATCAACCTCTTTTGATGTCTCACGCCACTGTAGCATAAGATCTAGCATTTTGACCTTATTCGATTTTTGGGATAGAATTAGAGTTTATGATCAAAGCGATCATCGGTCGATCCCAAACACATAGACCACAGCAATTCTAAATATGCGTCAACTGAGCAAACATAAAAAATACTGGATCATCGCACTCTGCCTTTATGCCGCCATGATCTTGGCACTAGCTTCTGCACCATTGGTATGGGCCGAGCAGACCAAAGAAGAAAAAGAGCGGCAGCGGATGCTCAACCTGGAGGCGGCCAACGCCCTCTGGCGGCTAAAAAGAGCCCTTGAAAAAGAAGGCTTTTATGCCGGTCGTGTCAGGCTGAATGTCTGGCGGGCGGCGGCCATGGACGCCGGCAAATTCGACCCCCAAAAATACGAGGAATTCAAACAGCAGCTGTATCAAAAATCAATAAACGACTCTTTAAAATGCTTTGATTTTTATATCGAACAAAACAGCCCGCACGATGCCAAAATGTGCCTGCAAACCTGGAAAGTTCACGCCCAGGAAATCGACCGGTTCGACGAGGACACCTACAGCGAGCTTGTCGAACGGCTTGACAGCCTGAAGGATAAGGCGGAATAGAT
>JASFIG010000214.1:0-7929 GCA_050122795.1 Desulfobacterales bacterium | reverse complement strand
CCATGAAAATACCATTGTTCCCATTCAAATAAAGTGCAGTCGTCATCTTCCCGCAGATTCGACAAGAGAAATTTTCCTGGATAACGCGCTGAACATTAAAGAGGTATCTATTGTTCTCAATGGTGATCTTGTTCAGAGTGTAGTTCAAGCTTGCAAAAAATTATCTGATGGCGGTGAAGATGAACGCTTAGGGACCTTATGGGGTTTAGTCAAACCATTGCTGCATGAACTTGGGCACAGTAATTTGCCACGGGATAGATTTTTTGAAGAAATACATCAGGTCTGGTGTGATTGCGTGGCAATGAGAAATATTCTTTTTAAAAATAAACGAGAGAACGGTTGCCTTGTACCCAACAAGGCAGGCAAGACATACATTAATCTTTATCTAGAAAGGGTGCTTGAAAAAGGAACAAAGGTATCGAAAGAAGATATTTTTAGCCAACCGCTTTTCAAAATGCTGAATCATCTGCACCGTCTTGTCGGTGAAGAGATGCTAAACAAGCACGCTAAGATAAAATTGTTAAAATTTGATGACCTGGCCGCATCAGCAAAAGTGATTGTCCGAGGTTACCTTGACGATGAATACCTCAGGCCCTCTCTGTCACAAACGATGTCCAGTATACCCGAGGCTTACCAGCCCATGAAAATTACCATCAAAAAAAAAGGCGTTGTAACACCTCCGCCAAAAATCGGACGTTATGGCATCGAGGACGAAGAAGATCTTTCGGCATGGAATAAGGTGGCAGATAAATTCAGAAAAATTGGGTTGGTCATTGTCAGTCAGCTCGGTATCGGAGAATTCGGTCGTGTGTATGAGGCTATAAATCTGATAAATCCGAGCTGGCCGGATAGAGTGGCCGTCAAAGTCGATCGCATTTATAAAAAGAGAAAGAAGGAAGCCATACAGGTTGAAGATGTTATGCTGAAACTATCACACGATTTGAGCAATTCACCGCATGTGATCAGTATTTATGACGCTGGTTTGTTATCAAAAAAGTACACTTACCATGTTTTACAGCTTGTTGCTGAAGGGGAAACTTTAGATGAGCTTTTAGGCATCGGTGGAGAGGAGCCCACCAGTCGACCGGCCGGCTTCAGCGAAGGAAAATCTCTTCAACAACTCAGGCAGAAATTTTTAAAACCCATCGGTCAGCGTTCAAAGAAAAAGAATCACCGTTTTTCAAGACCGTTGACGCTTAATGAGACCATTGACGTTATGGTGAGCATGCTGTTGTGGGTCGAGAAGGTTCATGCTCTGGGATATGCTATTAACGATGTGAAAACCGGCAACGTCATGATGAATTGTCGAGGTCAAGTAAAGGGAATCGATTTGGACTTTTATCAAAAAGCGCCACCTTTGCCCCAAGCCTTCATGCAGGATTTCTTTCTGCTTTCTTGGGCCTTTCTTCTCTTATTGATAAATGCGCCACGCAAAGATCCCATACCGTCCGAATTATTAAAAAAAGATTTTGGGAGCGCACTGCAAAAAGGAGCAGCATTTTTAAAAGACGCACTGCTGGCGGAATGGAAGTTTGTTGATCTGTCGGCCAATGATGCAAAAGAATTTCTGGATGCTTTTGTCGATATTGTATTTCGATCGCGCGCCAATACCTATGGTGAGAATCCAGATCTATTTGAACAGGACATCAACAGACTCATCTATCTGAAGCGATTTTTCTTTGAGCGCGAGATTGTCATGACCTCACCCATGTTTTATTATTAGAGACCTCATATGGGTGGCCCCATCACCGCTCTGACGAAAGGATTGTTAGATGCCGCGTATACCAATCGTGTCAAATGAATCAAAAACCGCGATTTGTCTGCAAAACAGTTTGCTTCCAACGTTTTACATGCAGGACTATACGGTTTTAGGCCTTCGGGTCGGAAATTTAGGTGCGGCAAGCCGGCTGCTCGAAAAAAACGGCATCGCGCTTTATAAAAATCAGGGATATATTGAACTGTCCGTCGAAAAAAGAGATCAAATCCCGCATATCATCCGAATGTTGAATACCAATGATATTCCCTGTGAAATCGCCGATATCGTCGAACACGTTTATCAGGGATGATAGGCCGACACCTGCCGGTACGGCGGGTCAGCCAAACAATGAAGCCATTTGGCGGCTAAACAACGGTCTCAGTGCTGATGATATCTTGTGCGCACTGCTTTTCAAACATAATTTCCGGTAAGACGTCGTTGGAAGAAGATGATTTGACAATACTCTGATACGAGACTCACCTGGCGGAGCAACCATCGATTAGGGTATTTGTACTTCTACCAGAGTTGTGATTTCATCTACATACCTGTATTTCAGAAATTACCTGAGCACTTGTGATACGCCAATGTCGGTCGAAGTTTTGACTCACATTTCGATTCTATCAAATCAACTACAGATCATTACAGATAAGGTTTGTAATCCGTGTACCCCTCAGCGCCCGGCGTGTACCATAAGGAAATATCTTCAAATGGTGTCAGAGGCCAATCGTTTTTCAAACGCTCAGGCAGGTCGGGATTGGTGATGAAAGGCCGGCCGAAGGCGGCCAGATCCGCATGGCCTGCTTTGAGTCTCTGTTCGGCTGATTCTTTGGTATAGCCGCAATTGCCCATGATAATGCCATCATATTCGGCCCGAAATTCAGCCAGCGTCATCGGTTCTCCCTGTTCATGAAAGCCGAAGGCAAGCCCATCCATAATGTGAACATATGCCAGATTTAATGTATTGAGTTCTTTTATGGTGTACAGAAATGTTTCTCGAAAATCAGGGCTGCCCATATCATTGAATACCCCGTTGGGAGAAAGGCGAACACCCACCCGTTGTGACGGCCATACCTCCAAAACGGCTGCCATCACCTCTTTTAAGAAGCGATATTTATTCTCCAGGCTGCCGCCGTAGACGTCAGTCCTTAAATTTGTTTTTGAGTCCAGAAATTGATTGATCAGATAGCCGTTGGCACTATGCACCTCGACACCGCTGAAACCGGCTTTTTTGGCATTTTCAGCAGCGCTGCGATAATCGTTCACAGTGACCTTGATGTCCTCAACGGTCATTGCCCGCGGAGTTTCATAGTCTTTTTTTCCGAGCGGCGTGCGAACCTGGTCACCGTTAAGTTTTACAGCCGAGGCGGATACCGGCAGTGCGCCATCGTGAAAATCACTGTGGGATGCCCGGCCGCAATGCCATAGTTGCAAAAAGATGGGCGTGCCGGTGGGCTTCAGCTTCTGGGTGACGATTTGCCACCCCTTCACCATTTTATCGGTGTAGATGCCGGGTGAGTCTACCCAGCCGTTGCCATGTGCGGAGATAACGGTTGCCTCGGTAATCAGCAGACCGGCTGAAGCACGTTGGAAATAGTATTCGGCCATGAGCTCATTCGCAACGCGCTCCTCTCCTGCCCGTCCCCGGGTCATGGGTGCCAGAACGATTCTGTTTTTAAGTTCCAAATCTCCCATCTGCAATGGTTCAAACAGTTTAGCTGCCGTCATAACGATCTCCTTTGTCTGATTTAATTTTAGAGATTAATGATAAGCACCATTTGGCTTTTGTCTGCTGTCAGATTGATGTTTGATGGCGATATGTGATGATAGGCGCTCACCGCCTGGAGGGATTCTCGGCTCATCACGTCAACATTGTGTGAAAGTTGACCGATTGCCGGGTAGACAGATCTAACCAACCGGTTGTGTAAATTTTGTAATACATTGATATTGTATCCAATTTTTAACTTTATTTGCATTCGAAATTAGACTGTGATAAACTTTTTATAGAAATAATTACAACAAATTCGATAGCCTACGCCAGATTTCAAGCCTGCCCGTCTGATTCCTTCTCAGGCAGATTTGAACCACCACCGATCATAAAAAATCGGTTTTATAACAAACAGATAAGGACATCTGTGTTTATTCGCGGTCTGAGAACAAAAATTGCATTTAATCTTGCAGTCCTATTCCTTGTGGCCATGTTGTTGATCAACATTGTCGCCATGATGACCGCCAAGCGTGATATTATCCGCAAGGAGGTTTCCAGGGGCCATTTTCTGGTGTCCACACTCTCGGCTGGTTTGCTGGATATTCTGAATATGGAACCACAATCAACTCCCCAGGCCTCGCGGGCACATGTGTTTGGTCTATTAGCCGAGGGCGGTGTTTCCGGTGCCATGATTGTTGACAAAAATAAGGAGCGGGTGGTTTACGGCCAAATCTCGACAGCGCTGCAAAATGAGTTGCTGAAACACGCCCGCAGCGTCATGCAATCACAAGCGCCCGCCACCCATTTTTTCGGGACCACCTGGGGTGTATTCTGGAAACACCATCGTGATTTAATCATTTCAAAGCCGCTGCAGCAAAACGAACGAATTGTTGGCGGAATCAGCATTGTCCTGCCGCTGGAGGGAATTTACGCAACCCTGCGGCGCTCTCAAAAAATGCTTTTTGTTTACCTGTTTGTAAATACCATTATACTGACCTTTATCGGTATTTACCGGCTCTCCAAAGTTTATTTTCTGCCTCTGGCAAGATTGGCGCGCCGGGCTGAAGACTATCAAGAAGATGATGATATGCTTTTTTCGGTGCGCAAAGAAGATAATGAGTTGCACAAATTGTCGGGTTCCTTAAACAGCATGCTGCGACGCATATCCGCCGACAAAGAAAAGCTGCGTTCGACCGTCAATTCCCTTGAGATCGCCAATCTGGAATTGAAAAAAGCCCAGGAAGAAATCATTCGTGCCGAAAAATTAGCTTCGGTGGGCCGGTTGTCAGCCGGGATTGCTCACGAAATCGGCAATCCGATCGGCATTGTCATGGGATATCTCGAACTGCTCAAACAAAAGGACACGCCTGACAGCGAAAAAGAGGAGTATATTCAGCGCACAGAAGACGAAATCGAGCGGATCAACACCATCATCCGTCAGCTTTTAGAGATTTCACGACCATCAAAGGCCGGCCTAAAAGCCGTATCGGTCCATGATTTGATCGACGATATTGCCCAGGTTCTCAATGTACAACCGTTGATGTCCAACATTGCCCTTGAATGTATTCTGGAAGCCCGGAACGACACAGTCATGGCCGATGCAAATCAGCTGCGACAGGTTTTTTTAAATTTGATTATCAATGCTGCTGATGCCGTTTCGTCAGCCGGCAACGCTGATAAGGGCAAGCTTGTGATCAAAAGCGAACAGGTCGATGAAAAACAAGAACAATCTGATGAGCAGAAACAGCTTTTAAAAATCACCTTCATGGATAACGGTCCTGGAATATCTGAAGAAAATATCGGGAATATTTTTGATCCTTTTTACACCACCAAAGAACCCGGTAAAGGAACCGGCCTGGGGCTTTCGGTTAGTTTTATGATTGTTCAAGGATTCGGCGGTGAAATGACCGTACACAGCGATAAAGGCAAGGGGACCAGCTTGACCATTTTACTGCCGGTAATGGCAGGCGAAGCCACCATGGATCGACACCAAGATTTGTCCTTAACCCCTTCGGCCCTCGCAACCGGCTTAGATGAGCAGCCATTGGAGCCATGAAACCTTTCCAGCACTGCAATGCAAAATTGACACGTACCGTAAAATAGGCGGCTTTCGACCTTTTACAAGGAAAAAAAACAAATGACATTCAAAATGCCGGGAAAACGACTTCTCATTATTGACGACGAAGAAAACATGCGGCACATGCTGTCAAAGGTGCTTAGCAAAGCGGGATATGCTATTGAGACCGCTTCCAATGGCCATGAGGGCCTCAAAATGACAGACCGCAACGCATATGATTTTATCCTCTGTGATATAAAGATGCCCAATATGAGTGGAATGGATTTTTTAAAGGCCGCACGTGATAAAATCAGGTCCACAACTGTGATTATGATGTCGGCCTATGGTACCATCGACACCGCCATAGCAGCGATGAAGTTGGGTGCCTATGATTATATTTCAAAACCCTTCAAATCCGATGAAGTTTATCTGACCCTCAAAAAGGCGGAGGAAAGAGAAAGCCTCAGACAGGAAAATAAACAGCTCAAAGATCATATCAAAAAAATCGAAAGTCATTATAATTTCGGAAAGCTGGTGGCCAAAAGCGAAGCCATGCAGAAAGTGTTTCGGGTGGCGGCCAAGGCAGCGCAGTATAAGACCACCGTACTGATACTGGGCGATAGTGGCACCGGCAAGGAGTTAATTGCCCGGGCGATTCACAGTGAAGGGGATCGTTCAAGCATGCCGCTGGTTCCGGTAAATTGCGGCGGCATACCCGAAACGCTGCTGGAAAGTGAATTGTTCGGCTATAAAAAGGGCGCTTTTACCGGCGCTGATAAAAATAAAAAAGGTCTATTCCAGGAAGCGCATGGCGGTACGATTTTCCTGGATGAAATCGGTGAGCTTCCGCTGGCACTGCAGGTGAAGCTATTGAGGGTTTTACAGGAAAACGAAGTCAGAATGATTGGTGATTCAAAGTCCAGTCAAATTAACGTGCGCGTCATCGCAGCAACCTCAAGAAATCTTGAGGAAGACGTCAAAAGAAGTGCTTTCAGAGAAGACCTTTATTATCGTTTGAACGTTCTGTCGATAAAAATTCCGCCATTGCGGGAGAGGGCAGAGGACATCCCGTTGCTGTGCGATCATTTTATACAGCGGTATAACCGCAGCCTGAATAAAGAAATAACCAGCATCGCACCGCCTTCCATGTCGCGCCTGCTAGAATACGACTGGCCCGGCAATGTCAGAGAGCTGGAAAATGCAATCGAACGGGCGATGGTGTTGGCCGAAGGCAATGTGCTGCTTCCCGAGCATTTTCCATCGGATCTCGAACAGCAAATTGGGGCCAATACGCCGGATATGCTTTTTGATGGTTTTTCACTAAAATCAGCTCAGAAAATGATTGAAAAAAAACTGATTACCAGGGCGCTCAAAGAGACAGGGGGCAATCGAACTCAGGCAGCCCGTCTGCTGGAAATCAGCCATCCATCGTTGCTTACCAAGATCAAATTATACAATATCGATTTGTAAAACCCCATATTTTGTCCGATAGCTGCGTTGCGATTCGCTTCAAAATGCTCGAATTTCGCGGCAAGATGCCGCTCCCACATGGCTTAGTGATAACAACATAAAGTGAACAGGGTTTACTAAATTAGTGGGAGTGGCTTCCAGCCACGATTTAAACGCTCCGCTTTTGAACCTCCTTCCCGCCCTATCGGTCGGGATTCCGCACCTGTTCATGTATAGTGAGGTGCTCAACACGCCTTTTTTAATAAGCGGGGCTCTCGAGCAAAATCTGGGGTTTTAATTTTTATACTTTATTCCATAAAAGAAAAGCTAAATGGTGCTATGAAAATGCTGCCGCGGATTATGAAAAGCCTTTTTATTATTAAAATACGATTCTTAGCGGGCTTGGCGTCTATGTGTGAGCATTAAGATAAAATGGATTGACTCCATTTTCAATTTTAGGCATTTTAGGCAATTTACACTTTAGGCATCTATCAATCGATGGCCCAGCGCAACAACACGCTGCCCCAGGTAAATCCGGCTCCAAAGGCTGCCAGAACGATCCAGTCCCCTTTCTGCAATTTATTCGCTCGATAGGTTTCAGAAATTGCGAGGGGAATGGTAGCAGCGGTGGTATTACCGTATTTGTCGATGTTAATCACGACCCGCTCGGGATCCAGTCCCATTTTTTTGGCGGCGGCATCGATTATGCGATAATTGGCCTGATGGGGTATAAATAATCGAATATCTTTATCATCCAAATCATTTCTTTCAACGATTTTAGCCGACACATCCGCCATGCCGACAACCGCATGCTTAAACACCGTTTTGCCGTCCTGGCAGATATAGTGCATTTTTTTTTCAACTGTTTCATGTGAGGTTGGATGGAGACTGCCGCCTCCGGCAATCAACAGAGATTCGGCCCCGGCGCCATCCAGATGCATGATAAAGTCCTTGATCCCCAGA
>JASFIG010000213.1:0-7935 GCA_050122795.1 Desulfobacterales bacterium | reverse complement strand
AGCCATTGTTCAAAATAAAATAAGCATCCTCCCCGTATATGAGGGTGACAGAGCGGTGGGTATTGTGCGGGATACGGATGTTTTTCTGGCGATTACAGACAGTCTGGAAAAAGAAACTTGATCTGGCGCTGGCCCGTCGGCGGCTGTAACCGTTCAAAATCTGTATCTTCTCTTTTACGTGGGGTAACATCATTATGCGGGTTAAAAAGCTACTGGATAAAAAAGGGCCTGAGGTGTATTCGATTTCGCCGGATGCAACCGTTTTAGATGCATTGAAACTGATGGCCGAAAAAGAGATCGGCGCGCTGGTGGTACTTGAAGATGATAAGATGGTGGGAATCTTATCCGAGCGGGATTATGCCCGCAAGGTTATTCTCAAGGGCAAATCCTCCAAAGAGACGCCGGTTCGGGCGATTATGACCGCGGACGTGATTCATACCAGCCCTGACAAGAAAGTCGGCAAATGCCTGTCGTTGATGACCAAACACCATTTCCGCCACCTCCCGGTGCTCGATGAGGGGCGCGTGGTCGGCATGCTCTCGATCGAAGATGTCAAGGGAGTTACCTGAGCCTCATCAAGTCGGCTTTGCTGATCCGCAGACAGCTGACCGGGTTTGGAATGGCGCAACCGGTGCGCCCTTTTAGGCCGCCTCTGCAAGCTCCTCCACCTCTTCGCCTACTCCGGAGGCCAATACGGTTTTGGCCATCCGTTTGGCGTGATAGAAAATGCGTTTGAGTTTTTCAATGATTTCGATTTCCAGACTGTAGGCCTCGAATTTTCCTGAATCTTCGCTTACGAGCCGACGGGCCTGGTGCAGGTCTGCCTCCAATGTCAGGCGCTTCATGTCTTTGCTCATCGACAGCACCCGCTGGGCATATTCTTTATCTTCTTCAACCACCGCCCTCGAGGCTGCCTTGAGGGCATCCGAAACGACGACATGCAGCGTTTTGATCACTTTCTGGGTCGCTTCACTTATTTTGATCCCTTTTTTAATCCGCTGCAAGCCCAGGTTCACCATATTGACTTCGACAACATCGCCAATGTGCTCCAGGTCGTTGATCGCCCCCATGAGCAACAGCATTTTTTGGGTCTGATATTCGTTGAGTTGCAGTTTGCTGACGCTTGCCAGATAATTGACGATATGTTTGTAAAGGATATCGACATCGACATCCCTTTCCCGGACGGCCATCAGCGCCTGATTGTTGCCGGTCATCACGGCCGGCAACATGGCGGTATTCATCTGGTCAACCCGTTTTCCCATGCGCTTGATTTCATGCCGCGCCGCATCCAGCGCCAGGCTGGGTGTATGAAACAGCACGTCACTTAAATATTTGGGTTGAATCTCTTTAACTACCGGCAGGGGCTTGTCCGGAACCAGCCAGAAGACAAAACGGGCAATTTGGGAGACGAGCGGCAGAAAGAGCAGCGCACAGGTTAAATTGAAACAGGTGTGTGCATTGGCGACCTGGCGCGGCAGCACCGCAGCCGCTGCCTGCAGCCCGCTCAGACCTTCTGCCGGGGAAGGTGAGATGGCCACCACAAATTTGGCAAACGGGCCGATAAAAGGCAGAAAAATCAGCACGCCGGCAACATTAAACAAAACATGGACGATGGATACGCGCAGCGCTTCGCGGGGTTTGCCGATTGAGGCTAAAAGCGCGGTCACGCACGTTCCGACATTGGCGCCAAAGGACAGGGCGATGCCGGCCGGCAGCGTGATCAACCCCTGCATCGCCAGCACGATGACGACGCCCGTGGTTGCGGAACTGGATTGAATCAAGGCGGTAAAAAGGGCGGCGACTAAAATGCCCCATACCGGGTTAGACATCTGGGACATCAAATCGAGAAAAGGCTGATAGGTCCTTAAGGGGCGCATGGCATCGCTCATGACACCCATGCCAAAAAAGATCATTCCCAGCCCCATGATCATATATCCGTATTGCTGTATTTTCTCTTTTTTGGAGGCAAAAAGCATTCCAAAACCAACGGCCATCAGCAACAGGGCATATTTGGTGACTTTAAAAGCCACAATTTGAGCAGTGATGGTCGTACCGATGTTTGAGCCCATAATCACGCCGATAGTTTGAGAAAGCGACATCAGGTTGGCCGTTACAAAACCGACCAGCATGACGGTGGTCACCGAACTGGATTGAATAACGGCTGTTACGATGGCGCCGGTTATCATCCCCATAAAACGATTGTTGGACAGCATCCCCAGGATGTCTTTCATTTTTTCGCCGGCCACATTTTTTAATGCGTCGCTCATGCGCTCCATCCCGTACAGAAAAAGGGATAGTCCGCCGAGCAGACCGATTGCCAGGAAAAACCAATTGATTTCATTTTTCGCTGATGCCTCTGCTGCGTTAGCATTGGAAGGTGACAACAGCCAAAACGTGCATACGCTGAAAAGCACCAGACCATAAACATGACGGGAACGCATCGGTTTCATTTGTCATCTCCTTACAATAAAGGAAAACAATTGTTTAATTCGGGATTAAGCCCTTCACGACCAGAACCGGGATGGGTGACAGCTGCACCACCCGTTCGGCCTTTGAGCCCACCAGCAAATGAGACAGTCCGGTACGGCCATGACTGCCGAGAATAATCATGCTGGCTTTTTTCTTTTTTGCAATTTCCAGGATCCGCGTCACCGGTGTGCCAATCACCAAAATCGGCTTGGCTTCTTTGATCGGTTTTTGACCGGGGTAGGCTTTACGCATTTTTTTTAGAAATCGCTGCATCATTTCTTCGGCAACCTCTTCCATGGATTGGAGGAATTTTTTCTTTTTGCCCTTTTGCACATAAAATCCCGGTGCTTCTGCCGGATCATGGATAACATGGAGCACCAGAAGCCGAGCCTCAAGTTTCTCTGCTAACTGACTTGCAAAAAGGAGGGCTTCTTCCGAAAAAGTTGTAAAATCGACTGCAACCAGCAGGGTGCTATGGTCCAATTTGGCGGCCATTATTATTCCTCCTAAAGTTAAGGTTTTCATGTGAGCGCTTCCGGTTTGTTTCCTGCACCTGTAACCTTTAACATTTATCAGCTATAATGCATCGCATCAATTACAATAAAAAAAGGGCAATCCGGATTTATGGCCAGGTTGCCCTTGAACTTCGTGCCGTCAGAGGATCGTCCTTAACAGGTCACATGAAATAGGCCGATCGTCTTTTCGCCCGCCGCATTCCAGGTCTGAATTGCCCTGGGCGTGGGTTCCAGCGTTACTCGGCATCCGTGTTTTTTAAGGTATCGACTGGCCTCGTCCGATAGGACCACGCAGCCATATTGACCGGTTCCGATGACCAGCAGCTTTGCCCCTTTTTCATGGATGAAGCGTGCCTCTTCGCTGGAAATCGTATGCGAGGTGCCGAACACGCTTTTAGACAATTTTTTCTTGCGCTTTTCGGTGGAGCCATCCAGCCTCAGGATCACATCATTTTCAATTTTTCGCCCTGCGATTGTGATGGAGCCGAAAGCTGCGGCATCGATTTGGGGACGCGACATTTTACTTTTTCTTTTTCTTGCCCTTTCCGGCCTTTTTAGCTTTTTTTTTGGCTGTGGCTTTCTTTTTTGCCTTCTTTTTGGCCGGATCTTTCTTGCCTTTTTTCTCTTTCTTCTTTGCCATGATGTGCACCTCCATTTAGTTGATTTTAGTTAAGAACTGCCACCAACACGAAAATAGAGCTCCAATATGAAAGGATATTAAGACCGATGCTTTTTGGGATATTCGAAGAATTTTACCTTACCACAGCGCGCTTTTATATTTGACCATGATGCAATATCCAGTTCTACGCAAAATACACCGCAGGTGGGGATATTGCCGACGGGTTGGTCGCCGATGTAGTTGGCCAGTCCATTGGTTGCCGGATTGTGGCCGACGACCATGGCCTGGTTCACATCGTCGTCAATTTCTTTGACGACATCCATCAGGGCTTTTTCACCGAATTCATATACGGCCTCGCTGTAGCGGATATCTTCAAGCGGATAATCGAGCGCTACGGCCATAATCCGGGCGGTCATGGCGGCTCTGTTGGCGGGGCTGGAGACGATAAGATCCGGAGAAACGTTTAACTCTTTAAGAATGCTGCCCATAAACGGCGCGTTTTTGCGGCCGCGCTTGTTCAGCGGTCTTTCAAAATCATCCAGCTTGGGATATTTCCAGCTGGATTTGGCATGCCTGACCAGATAAAGGGTTTTCATTTACTCCCACCCCTTTCAGAGGACAGATCTAATGAATTGATTTACGTTGGTCGAATGAGTCTCATCCCCAAGTCTATTTTTATCAAGCAGATAACACCGAATTGGGGCTATCCCGATTCGGTTGCTACTTCAGGGCAGCCGGCTTGTGTAAGTAAGTTTTTTTGGTCGACACCCAGCCGCATTTTTTGCATTTATATTTTGGATTTCTGACGATATCGGTAAACTTGCCAAAGTTCTTGGAGACATCTTTTTTCTTCCAGTCGCACATCTTTTTTGCCATTTTAATTCTCCTGTATATGAAGCAGACATTCAAATGCGTCTGCCAATATCCTTGATTCTGTTACTATGATTTCCGACAGCTTTCAATCTAATAACGATACCAGCGCTTGTAAATGCGACGCGTCAATTTTTTATGACAAAAAGCGCTTACCACATTTTATACGGCTTTTTTATAAGATTGGAATTAAAATAGCGGGTGTCGCCGGTGACTTCTTCGAGCACCCAATCCGGTTTGGGGAAATCCTGATCTTCGCTTTGTAGCTCAACTTCGGCCACGATGAGTCCCTGGTTGTCGCCAAAAAATTCGTCAATCTCCCAGACAAATCCCGTTTCGATCACCTTATAGCGCGTCTTTTCGATCAACGGTTTTTCGCAGATCTCCAATAATCGCTCGGCATCCCGACGCGGAATTTCATATTCGAACTCCAGGCGGGTTGCGCCCACGGTTAAGCCTTTGATCGTCAGATAGCCTTTGTCGTTTAAGGTGCGCACCCGCACGACTCTCTCTTTCGCGCTGTTGAGATATCCCTGACGGTAGCGCGTACCTTTGGCCTTACGCCAGGAGCCCTCTTTTACGCGAAACTTTCTTTCGATTTCCGTGGCCATTGTATTTTTCCCAAATGGTGCTGTGCGTTTTTTGCGATCGCAAACAGTCAACCGGTTCTGCAGTGATATTTGTCCTTATTCCGGCAGGGGCGCCATCCCGAGAATGCGCTTGATAGCCAGCAGGTAATTCACGTTTTCGTATTCCTGCAATTCCAAGATCTCTTTGGCTTGCAATACCGCCTGCACATTCAGCGACTCTACGGCAATGGTCTTTATGGCGGCGCCGTTGATGGTTAATTCGGCAATTTCGCCGATACACCCATTGATTGTATACCCAAATCGGCGCTTTAACACCCGCGCGATCGATAAGGCCGAATGGGGTTCAATGATATCCTGAATAAACTGCGTCAGCGAATATTCCGGACGCTTGAATTCCGGTGCTGCCACATCAAAAGCCGGAAAAATCTGCTCCCGGATCACCGCTTTCTTCACGGGAAATCCGGCCTTCATTTGCGGCTGCCATTGCTGCAGGCCCTGCTTTTCGCTCACCAGAACTTTAATATCCAGCGTTTCATAGCGAATTTTGATATTGTACGCATCGTTTGCCGCTGACAGAAGATAGATTTCCGAGCTTTCCCGGAATTTTTCAAATTGAGCGAGCCTGCGCATCTTTTCTTCTGCCGGACCAAAATGCTGGGCAAATGCGCGAAACTCATAGCGTGCCTGTATCGCTTGCATAATTCCTCTGATAATAGCGGTTGTCATCAAGATGTTCATTTTATCACAGGTGTTAAGGAGCATAGGGTCGTTTATAATAACTTGAAATTATTATAAACCTGAAAACCGCTATATTATTATTTCTTAAGAATTAATATCGTTTCCCAGAAATAACGTGTCATATTGTTCGGGTCTCACCCAGAAGATGCCTGCGCTCAAGCTGCCAGACGGGCATGTTGTTTTCTGAAAGGCGATATGCCGATTATAAACGCTTGGGCACCAGATCCTTTTCCCAGTGCTCGGCATAGGCGGGTGACTCGCCTTGAAGCAGCGCGGCAAATGTCAGCAGGGCTTTGCGCGCATCACCGATGGGATAATAAAAGGCATCCCAGTTTTCGCTGTCTTCGCCGTCATGGGTGGGGATGACATAGTCAAATTTCCAGGCCTCCCGCAGCTCGATGATCGCGCTGGCGACGCGTTGCTCGATGTTTTCCAAATCCTTGAGCGAGGGATTTATTTTCTGGCGTTTGACGCGACGCAGCAGTTTTCTGCGCATGATATCGGGTAACAATTTTTCAAGATCAGTGCGCTGTTGCGGGTCTTTGAAGAATTCAATTTCTTCCCGGCACAGGGGCGCCAGAAAAATTTTAAGGGTGGAGATCTTCTCGAGTTCCCTTAACTCGCTGAGTTTAGCGGGTATGAAAGGATTGCCCTCAAAAAAGGCATCTTTGTTCTGCTCAAGGATGGCTTCAATACCGGCGATCTCGATGGCCTGTAAATCCCCCCGTACATCGGCCGATGTGAATCCGGGTTTTTGGGCGAGCGCTTCTATTTCAGCCCGAGGTCGAAAATAGTAGTCTACGCCTTCCTGTTCTCCGGGGCGCGGATCACGGCTGTTATACAAGACGATCTGTTGCAATCTATTGGCCAGGTCCGGATAAAACCTGCGCAATGCTTTGTAAAGCGGCCCCTTGCCAACACATGATGGCCCCGATAAGATAACGAATCGGCTCATGTAACGCTCCTTCCTCTCTGGTTCAGAGGACAGATGACAGATGACAGGGTCCAGACCGGATTCATCATCATCTTTTTTATCTGTCTTCTGTTTTCTGACCTCTGTCTTCTGTTTAATTTTGTGGATTAAGTATATTGTCTTGAACTTTAGACCATAAGTTCTGATATGATTTTGAAGCCAGTGACCGCGGCGCAAAGACGGCTACCGGGGCGCGGTAAATTCCCATTTTTTCAACCTGTGCCAGATACGGCACGAAGCTTTTCAAAACGCCATTAAAATCCCTGGACACACTCAGCATCAGCTCTTTGTGCATTTTTTTATGCCGGTCCACCATCGAGAAGAACGGATAAATCCTGGCGGCATCGTATTTTTTCTTTTTGCAGAACGCCAGCAATTGGCGATACGTGCGCACAGAAAGCGTGGTCGGGATCATGGGCACCAAGGTGTGGTCAGCCGCGTTCAATATATTTTCGGCCAGAATACCGATGGTCACCGGGCAATCGAGTACAATCAGGCGATACTCGCTCGCAAATGGATACAGCATTTTTTTCAGCCGTATTTTTGAATTGCCAAATTTCGAATATAGAACATCCAATTTGCGCAGTGAGAAATCTGCCGGAAGAATATCCAGGTTTTCAAAATCGGTGCCTTTAACGCTTTTATAGACCCCTTTTGCGCCCCGGGCAAACCCTTTGGGTCCGGATTTAAGCTTGGGCTTTACGCGGAAGTAATAGGAGGCCGAACCCTGGGGATCCAGGTCGCAAATCAGGGTTTTGGTCCCCATTCGGGCGGCCAGGTATGACAAGTTAACCGCAGCGGCAGTCTTGCCCACCCCGCCTTTATTGCTGTATAGCGCCAGCGTCGTCATATGGATTTCCCTAAAATAATATTGAAAATTGAATATTGAAGAATGAATATTGTCGGAATTGAATATTGCAGATTGAATATTGAATATTTAAGGTCCACCTTCGGTGGGTCCAATTAAAAAAGAGACGGAGCGGAGCGACAACCGCAATTATTCAATCTACAATTTACAATATTCAATTGCTTGTCTTTGAAGCGAAAAGTTCTTTAAACAGCGCCTGGTTGGCCGGCGCTGAAAAGTTCCCGAACGTCTCGGCAAAGGCGTCCCTGACGGCCTTTTTTTCACCGTTCAGTGCTTCAACCAGGCTGCCGATG
>JASFIG010000212.1:0-7936 GCA_050122795.1 Desulfobacterales bacterium | reverse complement strand
GATTTTAACGCCTGCAACAACCGTTCGGCATCAGCGGTATTATCTTCTAGACTCGGTTTATCCAGTTGAACAATTTGAATCCAGGGGGTGGCTTTTTCATTCATGTTTTCTTTGATTGCCTTTCAGGCAGGGTTTTAGAGAGGAGTGTAATATTAAAAGGTTTCGGGTTTCGGGCATTAGGGGTCACCTTCATTCGCTTCTGGCATCCCGCTTCTTGCTTCGACTCGGCTGCCTTCGACTTGAGCCCTTCGGTCATGAGCTCAGGGTCGAATGACTCAGGCCGAAAGTAGCTCGTCGCAGGCTGGCTTGAAGCAGGGAATCAATTGCTTTTAGCCAGTAGCCAGCCGCGAGAAGCCGACGGCCGAAGCACCGCAACCCTGAACCTCTGAACCCTTAACCCAGAACCGGAGCTGCCTAAAGCAGTGCATCCAGCTCCGCCACGATACGATTCATGATATCTCCAGCGGGCCCTTTGATGATATAGTCGCTTATTTCGCCTGTTAACGGGGTACTTTCCGGATTGATTTCGATCACGGTTGCGCCGGTTTCTTTGGCGACCACCGGCATCATGGCGGCCGGGTGCACCATGGCCGAGGTGCCGATTACCAGCATCAGATCACATTCTGTTGCCACCTGCCGCGAGCGCCAGAGGGCTTCGTGCGGTATCAATTCGCCGAAAAAAACCGCATTGGGGCGCAAAATGCCCCCGCACCCGCAGCGCGGCGGTATTTCACTGACATCCACCCGACGGGTTTCAATATGCGTATTGCATTGCATGCACCGCTGCCAGGCAAAGGTCCCATGAAATTCAATCACGTCTGTGTTACCGGCCATTTGATGCAGCCCGTCAATGTTCTGCGTAATGACCGTTTGCAATTTTCCCAGCGCCTCCAGCCGGGCCAGGCCTTTGTGGCAATCATTGGGCTGTGCCTGGTCGACCACGTCTTTCATGTCTTTGATGAGAAGCTTCCAGACTTTGGCCGGATCCTGATTAAAAGCGTCAATATGGGCCACTTCCATGGGGTCCAGTTTTTCCCACAGCCCGCCCTTTCCTCTGAAGGGTGGAATCTTACTTTCAATTGAGGCGCCCGCGCCGGTCAAAGCGGTCGCCATGTTGACCCGGGCCAGATCTGCTGCCGCTTTTTTAATCAAATCATCCAACGCACAATCCTTGTTCTATTTGTTTGATTTGTTGAATTGGTTTTATTCGTTGGGAAGGACCAAGTCGAACCAAACCAATGAAACCAATCGAACGAATTAAACGTTTACTCACAATTCGAAAGTCATATCGGTGGCCACACCGACACACTTGACTTTAAGACCGCGTTCAAGCAGGTGTTGCTGGCAGGTGCTGACCATCTTATCCATCTGGTCATCGGTGCGTTCCTGGTTGATATGGAACAACCCCAATTTTTTGACGTCTGCTTGTTGGGCCAATTCAAGCACCTCAGTATATTGCGAGTGGCCCCATTCAATAAACGTTTGATATTCTTCAGGCGTATATTCACTGTCGTGAATCAAAAGATCGGCACCGGCGGCAAATTCCACATAATCTTTGAACGGTCGCCCGCCGGCATGACGATACCCGAGTTCATTGTCTGTCAGAAAAACAAAGGTCTTGCCGTCTTCTGTAAATTTATACCCACTGCCGCCGTTCGGGTGACTGATGGGTATGGGGGTGACGGATACCGAACCGATTGTAAATTCCTGTGGGCAGGCTTTTTCATAAGTCATTTTCGCTTTGACGTCAGCGTATTTAACCGGAAAATTGGGGGGTGCCATCACCGTTGATAAAATGGTTTCCACAAACTGGCTGTGGTAGGGGCAGCCGTGCATCAACAGATGGGCATCTTTAGCGTAAAGAGGTTTGAAAAACGGAAATCCCATCAGATGATCCCAATGGGCATGGGTGAAAAGAAAGTTGATGTCGAGCACTTTTTCCTCAACAAGTTTGTTGCCGAATCTGCGAATTCCGGTACCGGCATCAACCGCAATGATATCCCCGCTTTTGGTGCGAATCTCCAAACTGGTGGTATCACCACCGTATTTCAGATACGATTTGCCCGAAACCGGGATGGAGCCCCGCGATCCCCAGCATGTGATTTGCATCTTGAACCTTTCAAGAAGAATTTCTTTTTAAACTGAAAAATTCAACTCCAATTTAAAAAGCAACCACGAAAACACGAAATCAGGAAAGCACCGACATTAATTAAGTCTTTCGTGCTTTCGTGGTAAAAAAGGGCCTTAATTTCCTATTTGTAACATTCACCATAAAATGTATGCCAGATTCCTTCATGAGTCCAGCTTTTTAATATTTTAGCCGGTAAGCGCTCGAGTTCAATCTTAACCTGTTTGGCTTCACGGCGCATGAGGCCTGAAAGGATAAAACATTTTTTTGTTCTGAAACCATCTGATCGAATCAGCTTTTGCATAACCGCGTAATGGACATTGGCCATCAGCAGATCAGCGGGGCAATCAATGAAGTCTTCAGCATATCCCTGTATGACGACGACCTGTCCGGCAAGGCCGTTAAGGCGCACATTTTTTGCCGCTGTCGTGGCGGCCAGCAAATTCAGATCAACCGCAAGATTCAACGGGCAATCCAGATGTGCTGCCGCCAGGGCCAATATGCCGGTACCGGTACCTAAGTCCAGAGCGCTCCTAAGGGAGTGGCGCCGGCATGCCAGCTGGAGGGCATCGAGGCAATTACGGGTGGTGGGATGAGTGCCGGTGCCGAAGACCAGACCGGGGTCTAAAATCAATGTACGTTTATCCGGGCGGCCTTGATCGCGATCTTCCCATGGGGCGATAATCTGAAAGGGGCCGTGATTAAAAGAAGTAAATCTGGTTCCCTGCCACTGCGCATAGGACATGTGATAACTGTCGATCAGGGAAAGCTGTGGCTGGGACTGTAAAAGAATCTGGATATCCTCAAAAGCAGGCTGAGAAAAGAAAAGAAACGAAAAATTATCTTCTTGCCAGTTGCCGATAAAACGACTTGTCTGGATTTTTTCCGGGGAGGTTAAGCGGCCGTCCAGGTGGTAAATATACAGTTTATCATAGGGGCACGAGCCGGATTTTTTGTTGATCGATCGCGGGCTTTGGGCATTATTCATTTTTGGGCAACTGATCCAGATACCATTCCATGGGGTCCAGCAACGTAAAACCCAAGTTTTTTAGTTTCTCTTTGATATGGGCGACATTTAGCGTTAACAGATACGGGAAAACGACGCGTTTATCTTTTTCCCAATAGCGGGCCACCAAAACGCTGCCAAAGGAGATGTTTTCCTCAGTGATCGCATCGACAATTTTTTTCAATTGACCGACTTTTTCTTCCACCAGGATACACAGTAAGGTACCCGGTTGGCCGATTCCCAGAACATTGATAAATGCCCGCAGCAAATCTCGGACGGAGATAATTCCGGTCAGGGTGCCGTCTTCTTTGACAACCGGCAGTGCGCCCACGCGGGCATCCTGTATGAGCAGCAGTGCATCCTGAATGGTGTAAGCAGGAGAAATGGTAATCGGGTCTTTGGTCATGATTTCTTTTATTTTCAATTCTGCGAAATTTTTCTTTTCCTCTTCACTGGGAGCGGTCTTGAAAAATTTATAGGGCAGTGCGCTTCTGATGTCCCGATCCGTTACAACCCCGACGAGGCGGCTACCGGATTCGACAACCGGCAGATGGCGAATCTTATTTTCGGCCATCAATTCCTGGGCCTTAAAAATACCATCATCGGGTTGAACCGTAATGACCTTACGGGTCATGGAGTTGCTGATAAACATAATTTTTTCTCCTTAGCCAGCGTTTGCTTCTGGCAGCACGAATGATTAAGCTTCCATTAAAATCTTTATATGATTGCGGGCCAATTCCGGCAATCGTCTGATTGAATATCCGCCTTCGAGCACCGATATCAGCCGGCCCCCGGCATGCTCGGCAGCCAGTTCGACGATCAATTTGATGATCCAGGTGAAGCCTTCGGTTGTCAGCTTGATGTCCGACATATTATCTTCAATGTGGCCATCGAAGCCGGATGAGACCAGAATCACCTGGGGCTTAAATTCCGCAAAGGCCGGCACCAAATCCCTTTGCAGTATTTGCTGGTATTCGTTATCCCCCTGGCCGGGCAGCATCGGCGAATTTTTGGTGTAGCCATGACCGGCATCTTTGCCGGTCTCGAACTCTCGACCGGTTCCGGGATAAGCAAAGGTTGGATGTTGATGAATGGAATAGTAGAATACAGTGGGGTCTCTTTCAAAGATGTGCTGGGTGCCATTTCCGTGGTGCACGTCAAAGTCGACAATGCCGACCCGTTGAATGTCCCATTGCTGCTGGATGTAACGGGCCGCTATGGCCACATTGTTAAAGTAGCAAAATCCCATGGCCTGGCTAGCTTCAGCATGGTGCCCGGGCGGTCGAACGGCGCAAAAAGCATTGTCCAGCTCGCCATCCATAACCCGGCGCGTGGCCTCCAGCACACCCCCCACCGCCAGTAGTGCGACTTGATATGTTACCGGGCACATCTGATTGTCGGGGCTGTCAAAGATAGGGTTGCCACTGTTGCAGGCTTTCTCTAAGCGCTTGATATATTGGGGGTCGTGCACGGTTTCCACCCATTTTAAATCCGCCGGCACAGCTTTGATCAATGTGAGTTGCTCAAGCAACCCCGCCTCCTGGATGCCTTTGTATACGGCTGGAAGGCGATCGGGCACCTCCGGATGATAGTTTCCGGTCAGGTGCTCCTGGTATCTGTCATCGTACAAAAAACCGGTTCGTTTGCTCATAGATTTTCCAGTCTGCGTCACTTCATCTTTGTCGGTGATATAATAAGACCCAAAGCATAAATTGTATAGGGCATGGCTCAGAGCGTTTACGGAATTCGGTTAAGAGCCTGATACCTGACGTCAAATCACTTGAATTACGTGCACCATGCGCTTACCCCTATGCGGGTTTTAGGCGACGATTTTGTCAAATATTTCAAATGCGGCTTTGACCGATATACTGTCTTCAGGCATTTCGATGGTCGGGCGGCCATTGAAATCATAATCATAAATTAAATCATCCGCCGGGACGGTTCCGATCAGCTCAAGATTGGCTTCTTTGAGCGTGTGCATGACCGCCTCGGGCGGCTTTTCGCGTGCCTGATTGATCACCAGATAGCTTTTTCCGATACCGATATTCAGACAGCGGGCCAATTCGTCAATACGCACCGCTGCCTGGAGCCCCCGCCTGGAAGAGTCGGATACGATCAAGAGGATATCGACGTCTTTGGTCGTCAAGCGGCTGATATGCTCCATGCCGGCTTCGTTGTCCATTACGATATACGGATAATTACCCGACAGTCTTTCAAGGTAATTGGTCAGCAAAGTATTGGCTGCGCAATAACAGCCGGCGCCCTCGGGCTGACCCATAACCACCAGGTCAAAGCCGGCAGCTTCGATCACCGCTTCCTCGAGCTTCATTTCCATAAAAATGTCTTTGGTCATACCGCTGGGAACATCGCCTTTTTTCATGTCTTCGCGGGCACCGCCCAGGGTATTGCCGAGCTCGAGACCCAGAACTTCATTCAGATTGGCATTGCAATCGGCATCCACCGCCAGAATCGGCGTTTTATTTTGTTTCAGTAAAAATTTTATGAGCAGACCGGCCATGGTGGTTTTACCGGTTCCACCCTTGCCGGCAAGTGCAACAGAATATGACATATTAATCCGTTTCCTTTCAATCGATATTTCAGGTGTGGGCCAGCGGAAAATAACAATCCGGGCTACTGTATTTTTTATTGACGGTTTTAGTTCATAATATAAAGCCTTAGAAAAAATTGTAAATAATCGAGGGGTTTTCCTTAAATTGGCCGCGGAATGAAATATCAGCGACTTCAGCGTGCAAACTCAGGGTTAAGGGAGTGTAGCGAAAGAACAGAATTCAAATATAAAATAATGGGTTAGACGTAAAATCAAATTTGCGCGCTTGTGTTCCTTTGGGGTTATTGCTGTTCTTTCGCAACGCTCCCTAAACCCTTCAGACAGTGCACGATTCCGCTGCTGATAATTCATTCCGCTATTATCAGAGATTAGATGGAAAAATTCCCCGATCGCTCAAATAATTACCAGGCACGGCTATGTCTTGGTGGTAATAAAATTACTAAGCCAGATTATGTCCTCAGTCAAGTTTGTTTTAGAAGCCATCTTAAAAACAGTAGATTACGTCGGATGCATTTCTGAGATGGCCCCTAAACTGCTTGAAAAGCGACCATTCATATGCTAATTCAATCACGCGCCATTTAACTTTTAGCCCATCGCAGATATTTGTTCACGGAGGATCCATATGGACTTTGAACTGACGAAATCGCAAAAAGAGATACAGAAAGCAGCACGGGAGTTCGCTCGAGGCGAATTTGACAAGGAGCTGGCCCTGGAACTGGACCGCAAACATGAATTTCCCACCAACATCTGGAAAAAAGCCTGCGATCTGGGCTTCGTGGGGGTGCACTTTCCTGAAGAATATTCCGGACAGGGACTGGGCGTTCTGGAAAACATTATAATCGCCGATGAGTTTTGTACCCGGGATTCATCTATCGGTGCTGCGATTATTTTATCCAGTTTTGCAGCCGAGTGCGTGCTGCGTTTCGGCAGCGAAGAATTAAAACAAAAGTTTCTGCCACCGGTTGCCGAAGGGCAGATGCTGTCTGCTGGCGCCTTTACCGAGCCGGGCCACGGTTCCGATATTACATCATTGGACACGACCGCCGTGCGCGACGGAGACGAGTGGGTGATCAACGGAACGAAAACGTTTATCACCAACGGCGGGATGGCCGGCTTTTATTCCGTAATGTGCCAGACAGACACCGAATGCCGGCCATCTTACAGGGGCATCAGCCTGATTTTAGCGGAAGCCGAGCGTGAGGGAATAACCGCTGCCGATGTGGGCGATAAGATGGGCATCCACACGATGGCCACCGCCGAAGTCAATTTTAAGGATGTGCGGGTGCCGGTTTCCAATCTCATCGGAGAAGAGGGTAAGGGATTTTACCAGGTGCTCGAGTTTTTTGATGAGAGTCGCATTCTGGTGGCGGCGCAGGCACTGGGCACCGCCCAGGGCGCCTACGACCGCGCCCTGGCCTATGTCAAAGAGCGCGAGCAGTTCGGCCGAAAAATTGCACAGTTTCAGGTAACCCAGCACAAACTGGCCGATATGGCCACCAAAATTGATCTGGCGCGGCTGATTACCTACAAGGCTGCCTGGAATTTTGATCAGGGCCGCATTGATCCCAAATTGACCTCAATGGCCAAGATGTATGCTGCCCGCACGGCGGTTGAAGTAGCCGATGAGGCCATCCAATTGTTGGGCGGGTACGGTTACATGACCGAGTACGAAGTGGAACGCTTTTACCGGGATGCCAAAATCTGTGAAATTTATGAAGGCACCAAGGAGATACAGAAGAATACGATTGCCAGCGCCATCCTCGGCAAAATCAAGTAAAACCGATCTCAAAAATGCATTTTATGCGCCTCTGGCGCACTAACCCGCGGACAAGCGCCCAGAGGCTGTGTTGCGATTCGGTTTAAAATGCTCACGTACTCCGTGTACGCTCCGCTTTCAAACCGAATCGACGCCTTGCCTTTGGGCGTGATCTACTATTTTTGAGATCGGTTTTAATTTGTATTATCATCTATTTCAGTTTTCAATCAGCCTTTTGAACACCTTGATTTTCCTGAAATGAGATGTGAAATCCCGCCGTATAGGCGGGAGCTTATCAAAAAAATCTCTCATTTATAGCCGAAAATTTACTTAATATTAAATCGACTTTTATCAAAAGATACTGCCTAAAATTCAATCATACCTCAGAGCATTCAAATGCAGTGAAACATTATTCCGGCCTGTCATTTGAGCCCGCCTTGACCTTGAAAAAAATGTCTCGCTTCCAGACTGAAAATA
>JASFIG010000211.1:0-7953 GCA_050122795.1 Desulfobacterales bacterium | reverse complement strand
CCGCCAAAAACCGTTCAGGAAGCGGTTCAGAGACTGGCTGACGAGTTGCCGCTGAAACAAAAAACCACTATCGCCAACATGGCCGAAGATGAATTGATGAATCTCAATGCCTTTTTGGGACGCTACATTCTGGATCAATTTGGCCTGTGGTCCGGCAACGAAGAACTCGTTGAATCCTGTTTAGCCTTGGCCGACTATCCGTTGCACAACGAAGATGATGCCGCTGCCGTCATCATTAAAGAATTGTGGCATCAGTTAAGACAGACCCATCGACTCCGAATTATCAAATGATGGGATAGCACCGATTTACCTGCAACAGCCGAATTCGACTGTTATAAAATGTGGAGGGGGGATCGTGAAATTAGGCCGATACCTGAAACCGACAAGAAACCGGGTTGCGTGCACTGCGGTTGTGAATCTGATCATGGCAGCGATGCTTTTTTCGCCGGCGGCAGTGGCCGGGGAGCCGTCGCTCGACAACCCGAAAACCACCGACGACGATCAGATTCAAATAGAGGCGGATACGCTGGTTACCAACCAAGCGGAAAAATTTGCGGAGTTTAGCGGAAGTGTGCGTGCCAGCCAGGGGGCCTTTGTTATCAACGCCGACCGTCTTCGAATTTATTATCAGGCAGCTTCAGATAATGCCGCTCAGCGAGCAACAGGTCAGCAAAACATACAGCAGGTCATCGCCACCGGTAATGTAAAGCTATCAAATGGAAAATTTACAGCCGAAACCGATCGCGCTGAATACGATCTGGAGACTCAGATCCTCGTTCTGGTCGGTGAAAACTCGGCATTGAAAAGCAACCGGAACATACTCACCGGATCAAAAATTATCGTGGATCGCAAAACCGGACAAATGAGCGTCGAAAGCGATCCGCAGAAACGGGTCAAAGCCGTTTTCTATCCAGATGAGGGCAGCCAGGACAAGGAGTGACTGTCGGGTTTGTCCTTCTGGGTGATTTCTTGATCGCATCGACTGCGATCGGAATCAGCGGCGGCGCAAAGGTGTCTTAGCGATTCAACGAGCGGAGTTTCAACAGATTTTTATATTTGAGCATCAGGTCAAACCACTGGTGAAACAAACCATCTAAGTCCTCAAGCGATTTTTGGCGCTGTTGCATTGCCTTTTTTTCCACTTCCGCCAGGGCCTCAAGATAATCGTCCCGTTCGGGCTCCTGGACCAATAGATGTCGATAAATTTCAGCAGCTTTGTCCCAGTGTCCCTGTTCAGAGTACACTTTTGCCATTGTGGCCGTATAAAAGTCGGTTTCCTTTTCCATTTCTACAGATGATCGCTGAACAGCAGCTTACAGCATTTTCTTTTTGTCAGGGCTTCGGCAAGCGCCGGGGTTTTAAAATCAGCTCATTTTCGCCGACCATACCCAGTTCCTGGCGCGCTACGCTTTCGATGTAATGCGGGTCGTGCTTCAAGCGATCGATTTCAATGCTCAAGGTAAGATTTGTCTGGTTAAGCTGTTCATTTTCCTGAGTCAGCCGGTTTTGTTCGGCCTTTAGCGAATTTAAATCGATGAATCCATGCTCGCCGAAGATGATGAAAAACAGCAGCGAAAACATCAGGGCAACTGCGATAGATAAAATAATGCTTTGTTTCTTCGTCATTTTCTTTTTATGCCCGTTTTGATTTCAGCAAGCATATGACCCATTTCCGGACTCTTGAGGCCAACCGAACAACCCACAAAAATCGCCAGTCCGGCAACCACGCAGGCCATCACTCCCGCCAGTAAGGTAATAAAAGAAGCGCCTTGAGGCGGAATAAAAGCTTTTGCCGCAACCCAGACGGTTACCCCCATAACGACAGCGCTGCCCAGCGTTTGCAGCGCAGACCGGGCAATGCCGCGCCATCCTAAAGAACCGAGTTTTTTGCGCAAAGCCAGCACCAGGAGGGCGAGGTTTAAAACGGAAGCCAGCGATGTCGCCAGCGCAAGCCCGGCGTGGGCCAGCGGTTTCATTAAAACGATTCCCAGCCCGATATTGGCCAGAATGGAAACGGTTGCCATGACCATCGGGGTCCGGGTATCTTTAAGTGCAAAAAAGGTCGCCGCTACGATTCTCACCGCCGAAAAAGCCCATAGACCTATAGCATAGTATAAAAGTGCCTGGGCAGTCAACAGCGTGGCTCGCTGACCAAACTCACCCCTTTGAAACAACACGGTAATAATCGGTTCGCGCAGAATAATTAAACCCATCATAGAAGGAATGGTCAAAAATAGGGTCAATCGAACAGCATAGCCAAAAGTGTCTTTTAGGGCGTTAAGATCGTTCAGGGCGGCCTGACGCGAAAGACTTGGCAGAACTGCCGTTGCTGCCGCAATCGCAAATATGCCCAAAGGAAATTGAACCAATCGGTCTGCAAAATATAAAACGGCCACGCTGCCTTCCGGCAGAAAAGATCCCAGCAGCGTTCCGACCAGCACATTAATCTGGTAAACGGCGCCACCGAGTATTACCGGCGGCATCAGTCGACTCATTTTTTTTAGGCCGGGATGCCATATATTGGTTGTTTGCCAAAAATTAAAACCGTGGCCTGCCAAGACCGGCACCTGAAGAAGCAATTGGAGGATGCCGCCGAGCAACACGCCGATGGCGAGTCCTAATACCGGTGTGTTTAGGTGCGGGCATATAAAAAGAACCGAAAAAATGATGGCCAGATTCAGCAGCACCGGAGCCAGCGCAGGTGCAGCAAAGTGTCCAAAAACGTTCAGGATCCCCATAAACAAGGCCACCAGGCCGATACAGAAAATATAGGGAAACATCATGCGGGTCAGCGTAATGGTAAGCGCTAATTTATCCGGATGGTCAATAAAGCCGGGCGCAATGATTTTGACAATCAGGGGTGACAAGAGGATTCCGATTAAAGAAATCACCACCAGGAGTATCGATAATAGCCACAGGGCAGAACGGGCCAGTTGAAATGCCTCTTCCCTGCCCTTGATTGCCAGATAGTCGGTTAATACCGGAACAAATGCATTGCTGATGGAACCTTCACCCAACAGTTTTCGCAGCAGATTCGGTATCCTAAAAGCAGCAATAAAAGCATCAGAATATTGACCGGCACCAAAATACCAGGCAATCACCGCATCGCGAAGAAATCCCAGGATTCGGCTCAATAATGTCGCAGCTCCGACAACGCCTGCTGCCTTAATCACACGGGATTTTTCGGACATGGCTGAATTTGGAGAAAATCGCTTGACATTCGGATTTCTGTTTTATAGATAAGATCGTTTATGGTAACCTTTCGCGTGTATTCACGCTACGACTATCTGTAAAAAGGAGTAGAAACATTGGCAAATCATAAATCGGCTGAAAAACGTGCCCGCCAAAACGAAAAACGGCGGCTTCGCAACAAAGCGGTCAAAACCCGAATCAAGCATATCACCAAAGATGTCCGCCAGGCCTCTGCTGAAGCCGCAAAAGAAGAAGCGAAGGCCAAAATGGATGCAGCCCAGTCCTTAATTGACAAGGCCGTCAAAAAAGGTGTCATTCACAAAAAAGCAGCTGCCCGCAAAATATCGCGCCTTTCCAAACTGGTGAATACGATCGTTGTTTTTTAGCGATCGGCTTTTCTTGCCTGCCTTTAGAAATCATCGCTGAAGCGGTTAACGACTCGCTCCGCGATGCGTTTTGCCAGTATCGTTATCGCATTCAAACGATTGGCATCCGTTATTTCCGGATTCACGTTTACCCGGTACGCCTCAAGGTCTAAAATGTCCCCGCCTGCCCAGACCGTGCTACCGTCGGTTTTGCTCAATCTTAGCGCAACGGTAACGCTTACGCGCCGCTCATCGGCGACTGTCGGTTCACTGACCGAGATGGTCCTGATGTCGACGTGTTTGACGATACCGCTCAGAACCACATCGGCATCTGCCAATCCACCCGCCAGGCGATGCGTTTTGCGCAAGGTCAATTCAGATAGCAGTGCGGCAGTAATGATGTTCTCCACCCCGGTTTCCTGGGTTTTATTTTCGAGAACCTTGACGAAAAGACGCTCGCTGTCACCCGGAAATCCGCCCTGCTCGGCAAAGCGGTAACCACATGCAACGCACAGTATTGTGACTAAACAAATGAGTAGGATTATCCTGCTTAATCTCAAAAATAACTCCCAGTATAGGTTCAAAGGTTCAGCGTTCAGAGCTTCATAGGTTATTAGCTACTGGCTTCTCGCTTCTTGCTGCTGGCCGGAAGCAGGTGAGGGCCAGCTTCTCTGCCAGGAGCCAGAGAGCGGCAGCCAGAGGCCATCGTGTGTCGAATCTGAACGCAGAACCCTGAACCTTTGAACCTTTGAACCCTGAACCTTTGAACCCTGAACCTTAAACAACGATATTGACCAATTTATCCTTGACGTAAATCACCTTTTTAACGGCTTTGCCCCCGGTAAATTTCAAAATGCGCGGATCTTCAAGCGCCTGCTGCTTGATGATGTCCTCGGGCGTGCCTATGGCCACTGAGAATTTACTTCGCAGCTTGCCGTTTACCTGAATGACAATCAACAAATCATCTTTTTCCAGAGCCGCTTCCAGATAAGAAGGCCATGGTGCGAGCAGAACACTGGAAGTATGGCCGAGGGATCGCCACAATTCCTCGGCAAAATGGGGAACGATGGGGGCCAGCAGAAGCGTCAGAGACTCGACCGCCAGTCGCATAACGGATATGGTCCGGGGTTCATCGTTGGTTTTGTCGATGGCGGACATTGTATTGAATAACTCCATAACAGCACTGATGGCCGTATTAAAGTGGTAGCGATCCTCAATGTCGCGCGTGACCTTCATGATGGTCTGATGGGTTTTTTTGTACAGCTCCCTGACGGCATTTTCCAGCACATCCGGGTCGCCGTCAAATGCGTCAGCAATTTTGACCCGATCCATCCACTCAGCTGTCAGCCGCCAGACACGGTTTAAGAAGCGGTATCCTCCTTCAACGCCCTGTTCGCTCCATTCCAGATCCCGCTCCGGCGGGGCCGCAAACAGGCAAAAAAACCGGGTGGTGTCAGCACCGTATTTTTCCAAAAGAATATTTGGGTCAATGACATTCTTTTTGGATTTGGACATCTTCTCGACACGGCCCACGACCGCTGGTTGATCACAATGGTCGCAAAACAGCTGATCCTTGTCTTCTTTGATTTCGTCTGGCAGCAGGTAGCCATGCCGGGGGCAGGAAACCGTTTCTTTACAAACCATTCCCTGTGTCAGCAGGCGCGTAAAGGGCTCTTTAAAGTTGACCAATCCCTGATCGTTCAATACCCGCGTGTAATACCGAGAGTAAAGCAAATGCAAAATCGCATGTTCGACACCGCCAATATACTGGTCCACGGGCATCCAGTAATCCACTGCCGTTTTATCAAACATACCGTTGTCAAAATTCGGGCTGCAGTAGCGGTCAAAATACCAAGACGATTCAACGAAAGTATCCATGGTGTCGGTTTCGCGGCGGGCATCAGCATCGCCGCATTTGGGACATTGGGTCTTTACGAATGTGTCGAGCCGAGGTAGCGGCGATTTACCGCCTTCTAACAATTCAGCATCTTCCGGCAGAACCACGGGCAAATCTGATTCCGGTACCGGCACCACTCCACACTGGTCGCAATGAATGATGGGAATCGGCGCGCCCCAATAGCGCTGCCTTGAAATACCCCAATCGCGCAATCGAAAATTGACTTCTTTTTGCCCCAGGTCGTTTTTTTCCAAGAAGGCCGCAATCGCATCCATCGCCACTCGATTATCCAGGCCGTCGAATTTACCGGAATTGACCATGATGCCGTCGTCTGTATAGGCTTCCGACATACTGGCGCCATTTAAATCGTCATCCGGCGGTTTGACCACAACCACGATGTTTAGATCGTATTTTTTGGCAAAATCAAAATCGCGTTGATCATGTGCGGGCACCGCCATGACGGCACCGGTCCCGTATTCCATCAGAGCAAAATTGGCCGTATAGATCGGCATGCGGGAACCGTTTAAAGGATTGATGCAGTGTGCCCCGACAAACACACCTTCTTTTTCATATTCTTCTATCGCCTTGTCAGATCGATCCTGCATCGACATTCTTTCGACAAATTCCCGTACGGGTTTTTCCTGTGGTGTTCCAGTCGACAGCTGCAGGGTAAGCGGATGCTCAGGAGCCAGGCACATGAAGGTCGCACCGAAGACGGTATCATGACGGGTGGTAAATACCGGTATGATGACATCATGATTATCAACCGGAAAGCGAATTTCAGCACCGTAGCTCTTTCCAATCCAGTTTTTTTGCATCGTGATCACTTTTTCCGGCCATCCGGGCAGCTGATCGGAATGGGTCAGCAAATCTTCAGCGTAATCAGTGGTTTTGAAAAACCATTGCGCCAGCTTTTTTTGCCGTACCGGCTCGCCGCAGCGCCAGCACATACCCGCTTCGACCTGTTCGTTGGCCAAAACCGTCTGACAGGATTGACACCAATTGACAAAGGATTCTTTGCGGTAAGCCATTCCGTTGGCATACATTTTCAGAAAGAGCCACTGCTCCCACCGGTAGTACTCCGGGCGGCAGGTTGCAATTTCCCGGTCCCAGTCGTAAGAGAAACCGAGCTTCTTTAATTGCGCGCGCATCGCATCGATGTTGGCATATGTCCATTTGGCGGGATGGGTATTATTGGCAATGGCCGCATTTTCGGCCGGCATGCCAAATGCATCCCATCCCATGGGATGCAAAACGTTAAAACCGCGCATCCTTTTGTAGCGAGCCACGACATCACCGATGGTGTAGTTGCGGACATGCCCTATATGTATCTGCCCGGAGGGATATGGAAACATTTCCAGAAGATAGTATTTCTCCTTATCCAGATCCTCTTTGACTTTAAAAAGCCGGGAGGACTCCCAGTGGGCCTGCCATTTCGGTTCAATTGTTTTAGGGTCGTATTTCAAATCCATTACTTCCACCTCTACCTGCCGGGTTTCTGTTTGACCACAAGCGTTTCGACGTCTTCCTTGCCACAAAATGATAACAATAGCAAGATGGTCCTTCAACTTACCGATATCGACAATGCCTGCGGATGCACCCTGACCCGCACTAGCTGAAATAGATCCTGCCGCCAGAAATCGTTTGACTTGTTATTGACAATTGCATATTCAGGCAATACGCCGGTTCAAAGCGTTGCTCGCTTTGGAATATTGGAATAATGGAATCTTGGAAACCTGGGGCAGAGCGTTAAGGAAAAAGCGTCCAAAGCGTAAGGGCTCAATCAATCTGAATTCAAGGTGTATAATTGATTCTATTTTTTTGTCAGAAATACGATTCCATCATTCCACCATTCCAATATTCCAGAGCCGACTGGTTTTTTAGGCTACAAATGAATCGTAGATTTTCAGTCGATTTTCGATATTAGAAGGCTATTTTTTTATGGGAATAAAGATCCTCATCAATGCAATTGATCCGGAAGAATGCCGGGTCGCAGCAATAAAAGCAAACAAACTGGAAGAGTTTTACATTGAAAGCGCTGCCCGGGAAATTACCCAGGGCAACATTTACAAAGGAATCATATCCAGAATCGAACCCAGCCTTCAGGCCGTTTTTGTGGATTACGGCGCCGAGCGGCATGGATTTTTGCAGCGACATGAAATTCACAGCGATTATTTTCATGAGAGCGAAGGTGGCGACCACTCCATCGAAAAGCTTGTCAGACGCGGACAGGAGGTCATGGTTCAGGTCACCAAAGAGCCGTTCATGAAAAAAGGCGCCATGCTGACCACTTATATATCACTGGCAGGCCGTTATCTGGTGCTCATGCCTGGAAGCGATAAGCACGGTATTTCCCGTAAGATTGACGACGAGGATGAACGCAGCCGCCTGAAGGACCTCATTGACAAATTAAAGATTCCAGAAGACTTCGGCCTGATTGTGCGCACGGTTGGAATGAATTGCACCAAAACCCTATTGTCCCGCGATTTAAGGTACTTG
>JASFIG010000210.1:0-8030 GCA_050122795.1 Desulfobacterales bacterium | reverse complement strand
GCCAGATCAAGTTTCTTTTTCCAGACTGTCTGTAATCGCCAGAAAAACATCCGTATCCCGCACAATACCCACCGCTCTGTCACCCTCATATACGGGGAGGATGCTTATTTTATTTTGAACAATGGCTGTGAGTCCCTCCTCGACGGTGGCGGATGCATCAATCGCTCCTTTGACCTTGTGCATAATATCCTTGACCATTATTCTTTTACCCAGCCCGCCGATTTGCGGAAAATAATTTTTGAGAAAACTTTTGAAATCCAGGATGCCCAACAATTTTTTATCCTCATCTGTGACCAGAACGGCTCGAGGGCCCGCCACGGTGCGCATGCCGCCATCCAGTTCAAAAAATGATTGTCGCAATGAAAGGGCCGCTTGCCTCAATGTGGCATCCGGGTTGATGGTTGCATAATTTTCGATCGGAATCATTCTTTCTTTGATGGGCTGTTTTAATGGCATGGCTTTTCCCCCTCTCTGGAATAAGGATGGCTGATAAATGATTTCTGGGTTATGGTGGCCTCGCCCGGATCCGATAACCCGCGGATAAGTAAAAACAGGTTGTTTTTCAAGAAAACATCAGAGAATATCGACTAAGATCTATGCGCTGCCAGGCCGTACGGGATATCTTTCTGTTACCCGGGCAATTCCGTGGGTTTCAATAAGTTTTTTTCGAGCAATCTGATTTCCTCAATACCCGTTATCAAAACGTTGGGATCGGTTTTAAGTTGCTTTTTAGGGATTCTATCGTCGTAGTCGATTTGCGACAGAATATGCTTGATGCAGTTGAGTCGCGCCAGCTTCTTGTTGTCGGAGCGAATGATGGTCCAGGGCGCCAGGGTCCGGTTGGTCTCGTTGAGCATCTGGAATTTCCGGACGGTATAATCATCCCACAGGTCCTGAGCCATTCTGTCCACAGGGGAGATTTTATACTGTTTTAATGGATCGGTTTCGCGCGAATCAAAGCGGCGCAGCTGTTCATCTTTGGAAACAGAAAAGAAAAATTTGAACAGTTTAATACCGTCTTTGACAATCATCTCTTCGAGAAAGGGGACATCTTTTAAAAAGCGCTTGTTTTGCTCATCGCTGCAGAATCCCATCACCGGCTCAACCATGGCGCGGTTGTACCAGCTGCGGTCGAAGAGGACGATTTCGCCGGCTGCCGGGAAGTGTTGAATATAGCGTTGAAAATACCACTGGGTGCGCTCCTTGTCGCCGGGTGATAAAAGGGCCACGACCCGGGTGCCCCGCGGATTCAGATGTTCCGTAATTCTTTTGATCGTGCCGCCCTTGCCGGCGGCGTCCCGCCCTTCAAACAGGGCCATGATGCGCATGCCCTCTTTCTTGACATGCTTTTGCATCTTCAACAGCTCGATCTGCAGCCTATGCAGCTCCTCTTCGTAGGCGAGGGTGAATTTTTTGACCCAAACAGCCTGACGGCTTGGCTTTTTAGGTTTTTCCTTATTTTTAAAGGCGGTGTGCTCGGATAATTTCTTCTTTACCTTTTTGGGTTCGGTCCCATCCTTGTTTTTTGTCTTGTTTTTTGCTCTAAGCGCACCCTTGTCCTTTGCCGCAATGGTTTTTGACTTTGTGGCCTTAGGGTCTTTGGGTTTGGGTTTCTTTTTGTTTGTTTTTGCCATGTCTTCCCCCTCCAGTTAATGGGTAAAAAGAAAATCCTGAAGCTAAGCCGTCGCGTTTATGAAACCAGGGATCACACCAGGGACTTCCCGTATTTCTTGCGCTGTTCTTTCATGAGCTTTAATTCTTTGTCGCCCGGGATCACAATTTTGGGATCCGGTGTAAAATTCAGCTTACGGTTTCTGCCTCTGTAGCGCACTGAATTCAGGATGAGCTTCATGGTTTCCCGCCGCGCTAAATGCTTGTCATCAGATCGGACGACCCACCAGGGCGACTTTCTGGTATGCGTCTTTTTGAGCAGCATGAATTTTTTCTCGGTAAATTCGTCCCACAGGTCCTGGGCCTGCAAATCCACTTCCGACAGTTTCCATTGCCTCAACGGATCGTTCTTTCTTCGATCAAAGCGCCGCGCCTGCTCTTCCTTGCTAACTGAAAAGTAAAGTTTGAGCAAAAAGGTCCTGCCGTCGTCGTCGAGGAAATTTTGTTCGTAGGCGTTCACTTTATTCATAAAGCGGTTATATTGCTTTCGCGTGCAAAACCCCATCACCGGCTCGACCAGTGCCCGATTGTACCAGCTTCTGTCGAACAAAACGACTTCCCCGGCATGCGGGAAATGCTCGATGTAGCGCTTGATGTGCAGCTCTGTTTTCTGGACTTCATTGGGTTTGCCCAACGCCACTACGTGATAGCGCTTTTCATTCATATAGCGCGTTACCCGGCGGATGGTGCCGCCCTTACCGGAGGCATCCCGGCCATCGAAAAGGATCACCATCTTTTTGCCGGTCCGCTCCAGATGGCGCTGCATTTTGATCAGCTCGGCCTGGTAAGGCTTCAACTCCTCTGAATTATAAAATTTCTCGAGTACCGCCTGAATAATTTCTTCTTTATCTTTTTTTTTGAGAACCCCCAGAATCTTTCGCACGCGTTTGTCGGGCTTTACGCCTGAAAATTTCGATTCGACTTTTTTAAGCGTCTCCCTGACCAACGCTGACGTTGTCCCAGGCTCCCTCACATCTACACATTCGTTCCTGTTTTCGGCTACATCTGCAGTTTTCATAACAACCCTGAATTTACTTTTACGCGGTTACTGGGAAACTCCAGTTGGATACGTCTGATATTATCTCACCACGAAGAACACGAAGATCACAAAGGGAAAACACATAAATTTGCTTTTATCCTTTCGTGTCCTTCGTGGTTATACAGGCATCACTTGAGCTTTCTGCATAACCGCATTCTTTTAAATTAATTACTTCTCCATATTTATAATTTGAAATGCTCACCTAAGATTAAGCGATTGTCGAGGTTTATCTGCCTCGGGCAGGTTGCCGCCCTGTTGGGACGAAGCTGAAAGCGAAGCCCAAAGCTACACGGCAGATGGCGTTCCGCTCAATTTAATTTTTGGCCAGTTGTGTACATCTTCGCATAAACGTCCGGCAGTTTGTGATTTTTCAGACCCATGACAACCGCTTCGACCGCATAGGGAATTCGAAAATGCTCGACGGCTATCTTCCCTGAAGCCACCTTAAGGATTGCAAAGGAAGTCCGGGGGTCACCGTCAAACGGCCGCCCCACACTGCCGGGATTGATAAAATGCACACCATCTACCCGCTTATAATAGGGAACATGGGAATGTCCCATGATCTGAACCTGGTAAACGGAGTCCCCGGCCAATTGCCGGAAGCGGTTTTCAGGAGCAGTCGGAAACAATTCTTCATCCGGGTCTTCCAGGGTGCCATGGAATATCCCGATGCGCACACCGCCGAGCGTGATTTCCGTCTGTTTGCCTAATGATTGAAGATAGGTGATATTTTCGGGATGCAAATTTTCAGCCGTCCAGAAATACATCACCCGCTTTTCATTTTTCCCGGGCTTTTTGAGTTTCTTGCCATTTAGTATTCTTAAGACCTTTCGATCCGTATTGCCGCGTATGCAGATCGCATTTTTGCGCTCGCGAAACCATTCGATCGTTTCGTTGGGAAAGGTGCTGTATACGATAAAATCACCGGTATTAACAATCCAATCGAAGCGCTCCGGTTGGATATACCGGAGAATGGCGTCTAAGGCCGGATAATTTGCATGAATATCGCCCAGTAAGAGTATTTTCGTCATTCAAACGCTTGTTTTTTTAGCATTCTGGAAAATGACTGAAGTTCCTGAGATACTTTTTGATATTTTTTCTTTTTGGGTTTTTTACCCACATTTTTCAATGTTAGACTCAAGGCGTTGGCATTTTTTATGATATCTTTGGTCTCCTTTTTGGAAAGCTTGCCCGCGTGTGTAGTCAAATTATTCAGATGACTTTTAAGCCGTTTGGATTTTTTCTTAAAATCGATATAAAGTTCCAGGTACTTTTTTTTGTCCAGGGGCTTTAATTTTTCATTGGCCTGCTTTAAGCGTTTCCTGAGCACCGCAATCCTGTTCTTCAAGATCGGATCAACCGCAGCCGGTTTCTTTTTTTTGGCGGAAGCGGCTTTGGGTTTTGATACCACTGGTTTTTTTCCAATAGATTCTGCGGCCGCAGCCCTGATCAGCTTTGCATAGCGTTCACCAATGGTATTGATCCGCATCAATTTCTCCAGTGGTATTTCAGAAAGCTGTTTAATTGTTTTGATGCCGGCATCGTTGAGCTTTTTCATTCGGAGGGCGCCGACATGTTTGACCTTTGTGAGATCATCCTTTTTCATGAGGTTTACCTTTTGCAGTGGTCAGGTTCAAAAACCGGATTTGATTTTGCAAAAACAGCCACGCTCCGTCATGTTGAACACTATGGCGAATCAAAGATAGCGATTTGTCCATCAATTGCGAGGCCGACCGATTCAATCCCGGCACTGGATAATCTAATCACAAAATGAATGCTGATCGCGGTCGCGTCTGATTCCAAAAATACTGTTGCAAAGGGAGATAATAGGCTGAAATGAAAACAGAATGAAGGGCCGGGTATATTCCTCCGCTGTCGAACACTTGCTTAGGCGTTTGATGTCATGTTGATGGGTCATAAGCGCCTCGGGCGGAGTTGTGTTAGCGAATCGAATGTTCTTTTATAACTTCAGCCGTCAAAAATTGTCAAGCTGAAATAACAGATCGATTTTGTTAAAAATTAAAGTGTCCAACAAGGCTTTAGCCGGTTCAAAAGCGGAGTGTACAACTCGTGGCTGGAAGCCACTCCCACAATCAATAGCAACCATCACCATAAGCCACACCAGCAGAATTCATGTACATGTGGGAGCGGCTTCAAGCCGCGAGGTAAAGTTTAACTTCATGCAACACCGCTTTAGGCCAAAAAATGCGTATTTTGAAACGCGTTTTAGGGAATTCTGACCACCAAGACGGGTATTTTGGACCTTCGAATCACCCGGCGTGCGGTGCTGCCCAGCATGACATCTTCCAGCGTTCCATGGCCGTGGGTTCCCATCACAATCAGATCGCAGTTGTATTCTGCGGCGCTTTTGATAATCTCCTCGACCGGGTTGCCCCGCAGCACGATAATATCATCGGTGGTAAACCCAGCACCCGCCTGCTGCTGCTTTACATCCTCGCTGAATTGATGCAGGGCTTCTTTGATGGCCAGATGTTCCCGCTTTTTGCCGATCAGGGCTTCTTTGGCCTCATCCATTTGCTGGGATTTGATTTCTTTCCAGCGATCCTCGCTGATATAACCGATAACCGTCTGATCCAGCATAGCCGGTACTTCGGGCAGCACGTGAATCATGGTAATACCGGCATTATAAAGGTCGGCCAAACTGACCGCATATGCAAAGGCATAGCGGGCGTTTTCGGAAAGGTCGGTGGCGTACAGTATCTTTTTGACATCAACTTTGGGAAGGTCCATTTTTTGCCTCTAAATATTAAAGGGTATATTTTAGTTGACCGCCGCTTTTTTAAACATGCCCTTCAAGGGCTTAAACCAGATGCCGCTCAAAAACCAGGAATACGCATATGTGCCCAACAAAATCAGCACAAACGCTTTGATAATATCCCAGGCGCTGCCGTTTAAGGAAAAGCCCGGCACATAGCCGAATAAAAATGGCCCCAGATATAGAAATTTGGCGAATTTAAACGATGTAAAGGCTGTTTTCCACATATTGGCTTTGGCAATCGTGGCGCCTGCAAAGGCGGCAATACACACCGGGGGTGTGATGTTGGAATCCTGTGACAACCAGTAGACGATCATGTGGGCTGCGATTTCATTGACCCCCAGGTGGATCAGGGCCGGCACGGCCACCACTGCGGTAATCAGATAGGCGGCAGTCACCGGGACTCCCATTCCCAGTACCAGGGAAGCCAGGGCAACAAACAAAATCGTTAACACCAGAGAGCCACCGGCCAACTCGATGACAATATCGGCAAAGGTAAGCACCAGCCCGCTGTAGGTGAGCACCCCGATGATGATGCCGATAACCCCCACGGTGGCGCCGATCTTGAGGCTGTTCTCAGCACCGGCCCGCGAGGCTTTCACAAAGCTCATCAGTTCGCCTTTGACGTCCTCTCCTCTGGATCGGCGGTAAACAAGCATAATGATGGAAAAAACCAATCCGTAGAGCACCAAAAGCTTTGCCGAAAAGACTTTTTCCATGAAAACCATGCCGGACTCGCCCATCACGGGCTTGAGGATCCAGGGTAAAATCGTGCCGCCGAGGAGCAAAAAGGCGGCGATCCAGAATATCGTTAGATCGATTCGCGTTTCTTTGGTTTTGAAACTGACCGCAACACAGGTGGCCAATCCTAAAATGGCGGAGTAGGCCGGTGAATAACCGGTCAGCATAAAAATCGTAATGACGATCAAGGGCAATGTATAAGGCCACTGTGTTTTCAGAATTTGAGAGGCGCTGTGTTCGCTTTTTTCGCCTCTGATATTGTGCATCTTGGCTTCATAGTGCACCATGACAAACACGCTGAACACGTACATCACCGCCGGGAATATGGCCACCAGCATGATTTTAGAATAGGGAACCCCGGTCAGCTCAGCCATGATAAAACCACCGGCACCCATGATCGGAGGCATGAACATGCCGGAAATGGAGGCTGCCGGTTCGATGCCGCCGGCCACATGGGGCCTGAACCCGGCTTTTTTCATCATGGGGATCGTGAAGGCACCGGTGGAAACGGTGTTGGCGATGGCGCTGCCGGATATGGAGCCGAACAGACCGCTGGCGATGACCGACACTTTGGCAGGCCCGCCGATTCGGTGACCCACCGCCGCCAGGGGATAATCGATAAAAAAGCGCTGGGCGCCGGACTTTTCCAGAAAGGCTCCGAAAAGGACGAATAAGATTACATAGGTGGCCAGGACATTGGCCATAATGCCGAACACGCCGTCACTTTTGTAAAAAATACTGGTACACACCGCCGGAAAGGTATCACCGGCGTGGGCAAACAGATCCGGCGCCAGGTGGCCGTAGACCGCGTAAATCAGCATCACGGCCCCGATGATCACAAACACATTGCCCACCACCCGTCGGGCCAGCTCGATGCCGATCAGAACCCCGATCATGGCCACGAACATATCAAATTGCGTCTCGGCCCCGGTGCGGTAGTTGATGGCTTCAAAATAAACAATCCAGTAGCCGACGCTGAAAATAGAAAGAAAAATCAGAATGTAGTCGACGACGCGCAGCCAGCGGTTTTTGGATTTATACAGCAGAAAGACCAGAACGTAGGTGATGATCACGTATATGCCGCGGTGGTACTGGGTTGCGGCCGGTTGCACAACGGCCGAATAGGAGTAAAAAAGGACCAGAATGACGGCCAGCACATCAAAGACGATTTTTTCAAATTTGTTTAATTTGTCGTACACTTTTTTACCCCCCTTTTGATGAAATTTGCGTCGGCCAAAAAAACCAGGAAAAAAATGCCGGTGCCATCCATTCAATGGTCAGTGAGATATGGGATAGCCAGCAGGCTACCCTCACTGCGCTATACCCATATCTCACCCTTGAGATCAAGCGGAAAAACCGCTTTGACTTGAAATAAAATCGCTGCGCGATTTTATTTCAGCATGCCTTTTTCTTTCCAGAATTTCTCGGCCCCCGGATGAAACGGGGTAACGATGTTGGTGGCACCGGTCTCCAGGCTCATATTTTTGAAGGTCTTTTTCTGACCGTACATGTGCTTGAGGCCTTCATCCGAGTAAATAATGGAAAGCAGCTCATAGACAACTTCCGGGGAAACCTTGGAATTGGCCACCCACAGGGCGCTGTCCTGAAAGGCGCCGGCATCGTAATCCACACCCTTGTAAGTGCCGGCCGGAACCGCCAGTTTGCCGAAATACGGGTACTTTTTGTAGAACCCGGAAGCTTCGGCGTCCTTGTCAAGGTTGACCAGTTCGATGTCATTGGTCTGGGCTGCCATGATGACCGCCCCGCTCGGAAAGGCGGTAAACAGCCAGAAGGCATCCAGCT
>JASFIG010000209.1:0-8106 GCA_050122795.1 Desulfobacterales bacterium | reverse complement strand
ATTGTGCTGCGGGCAGGCGCCCTGCCGGCTCCAGTCAACATATTGGAGGAGCGCACGGTGGGCCCTTCACTCGGGGCTGACTCCATTCGCGAAGGGCTCATTTCCATGTTGATCGGCGGCGTCCTGGTGGTGCTGTTCATGATTGTGTACTACAAAGCTGCTGGTGTGATAGCCGATGTGGCCCTGATATTGAATCTCGTTTTGATTGCCGCCGGTCTGGCTGCGGCCGGTGCCACTTTAACACTCCCGGGAATCGCCGGCATTATCCTGACGATCGGTATGGCCGTGGATGCCAATGTGATCATATTTGAGCGCATTCGCGAAGAACTGGCACTGGGACGGACACCCAGAGCTGCAATTGACGCCGGCTTTAATCGCGCCACCTTGACGATTCTGGATGCCAATGTGACCACCTTGATTGCTGCCATCGTGCTTTTTCAATTCGGAACCGGACCTGTGAAAGGGTTCGCGGTTACCTTGAGTCTGGGCGTGATTGCCAGCATGTTCACCGCACTGGTGCTGTCGCGTTTGATATTCGATTATATCCTAGCCGGTCACAAAGTAAAGACACTCAGTATCTAACAAAAAGCCGTCTTGCCTGACAGAAAATGGCGGCCAATTGTAACGTAAGAAACCAAATCGGTATCGGGCCCTGAGGCTCAGGCGTTAACATCGAACACTGCAGCGCACATCTGGCGCAAGCGGGTATTGAAAGAGAAGACTTCATGCGGTTTATCAAACCTGATATCAACATTGATTTTATCGGTAAAAAGAAAATTGCCTTTTTTCTATCTATTGCCTGTGTGGTCATTAGTATTTTGTCGTTGATCTTTCATGGTGGCCCCAGGCTCGGCATTGATTTTGCCGGGGGCACGCTGATCCAGATAAAGTTTAAAACACCGGTTCAAATCGATGCGATTAAAACGGGCCTCAACACGATCGGGTTGGCAAAATCATCGGTGCAGCAATTCGGCCAGCAAGTGGATAATGAATTTCTGATTCGAACAGAAATCTCTTACGGTAGCGGTGACGGTTTCAGTTCGGATTTGAAAGAAGCGCTGGTGGAATCGACCGGCAACGAAGTGGAAATTCGACGGGTAGAAATGGTGGGCCCCCAGGTGGGCAAGGATTTACGGGAAAAGGCCTTGTTTGCCATTTTCTATGCCCTGCTGTTTATAACCATTTACATATCCGGTCGTTTTGAACTGAAATGGATTTTGAGCGGCGTGGTTGCCGCTGCGCTTATCGGGGCGGTCTATCTTTTCGACCTGTTTAATGTCAGCATTCCATTTCTGATTGGAGCGGCGCTGCTCGTCACGCTGGTGGTTTTTTGGTTTCTCGAGCTCAAATACGCCATGGGTGCCATTGTTGCGCTGATACATGATGTGATCATTACCGTTGGCATCTTTTCCATTTTTGACAAGGAATTCACGCTACCGATCATCGCCGCGTTGCTGACGATCGTGGGCTATTCGCTCAATGACACCATCATTGTCTTTGACCGTATCCGTGAAAATCTGAAAAAATATCACAAAAAACCGCTGGCCTTTGTTGTCAATCGATCGATCAACGAAACCCTCAGCAGAACAATTTTGACCTCATTAACCACCTTGGTGGTTGTGGTGACCCTTTTTGTTCTCGGAGGGGGCATCATTCACGATTTTGCCTTTGCATTGATCATCGGCATCCTGGCAGGCACCTATTCTTCCGTTTATGTGGCGAGCCCCATTTTGCTGGCCTGGCAGGGACGCTCTAAAAAGAAGTAATCAACAACCATCGGCTAGTTTTTTGAGTCGCACATTCCATTTTCTCTGGTTAACCCTCGGACAGCAGAGGATCGAATTGACATTGATGTAAACAGACTTTAAAATTATCTCATAGATGACAATGTGTTTGCGCCTGACTGCCCCCCCTTTCACAGGGGGTTTTTAACGAGATGGAAAACCTTCTACCGTGGTTTTGTCTTAAAAATGTTCCCGGCATCGGCAACCACTTGTTTAAGCGGTTGATAGAGCGGTTTGAGTCACCGCAACAGGTGTTTGAGATGAACCCGCAAGATCTGCTGGCAGTCGAGGGCATCTCAAAACATCTGGCAACTGCCATCTTAAAATATAAAGCACCGCAATCGATCAAGGCGGAGCTGGATCACGTCCATCAAAAAGGGTACTCGGTGATCACGCTGACAGATGGGTCGTATCCGTCGTTGTTAAGGGAAATACCGGACCCGCCGCCGCTTTTGTACATCTCCGGCAGTCTGGCGGGTACGGAGAAAAATGTGGCGGTGGTCGGCTCACGCAACGCCACCGCGTATGGCATTTCAGCCACTCAGAACCTGTGCGCCGATCTGACCGCATTGGATATAACGATCGTAAGCGGAATGGCACTGGGTATTGATACCGCCGCCCATCAGGGTGCTCTGGCAGGCAGGGGCAAAACCGTTGCCGTGCTTGGAAGCGGCTTGAATGTTATCTATCCGGCTGAAAACCGGAGACTGTTTGAGCGAATATCGGAACAAGGCGCCGTGATATCAGAATTTGCGCTGGACACAAAGCCTGAAGCCCATCATTTTCCAATTCGTAACCGCATCATCAGCGGAATGAGTATGGGAACAATTGTCGTTGAAGCCTCGCGTAAAAGCGGGTCACTGATCACTGCGCGTCTGGCAGCAGAGCAAAATCGGGAGGTATTTGCCGTTCCCGGAAGCATCCATTCATTTAAAAGCACCGGCACCCACACTCTGATCAAACAGGGTGCTAAATTGGTGGAAAACGCTCAGGATGTCCTCGAGGAACTGACCGCATTTACATCGCAAGCACCTGCAGCGGCAGATTCTTCGTATCATCAGAGCGCCGAAAGGCTGGCATCACTGGCACCGGATGAATCGGAGCTTTGCAAAATTCTCAGTCCCTATCCACAGCATATTGATGCCATCGTCCGCAAGGCAAATATCGAACCGGGCAAACTGCTGAGCCTTCTGCTGCAATTAGAGCTCAAGGGAGTGGTGCAGCAACTGCCCGGAAAGTTTTTTGCCATTAAGGAGAGACCGTGACCAAACCACTTGTCGTTGTGGAGTCGCCGACGAAAGTCAAAACGATTAAGAAGTATTTGGGACAGGATTATAATGTCACAGCAACCGTCGGCCATATCAAAGATCTACCAAACAAAGAAATGGGGATCGATATCGAAAATGGGTTTAAACCCCAATACAAAAATATCCCCGGTAAACAAAAAGTTATCAAGGCCTTAAAACAGGCTGCCGGCGATGCCACCGATATATATCTGGCACCTGACCCGGATCGTGAAGGGGAGGCCATTGCGTGGCATGCTTCTGAAGTACTTAAAAAAAAGGATCGCAGGTTTTATCGGGTTCTTTTTCATGAACTGACCAAAGATGCGATTCACAAAGCGATGGCATCACCGGAGTCTCTCGACCGCCCCAAATATGAAGCTCAACAGGCACGACGCATACTCGACCGCCTGGTCGGCTACCATATTTCGCCACTGCTCTGGCGCAAAGTAAAAGGTGGCCTGAGCGCCGGCCGGGTGCAATCTGTTGCGGTGCGGATCCTTTGCGAAAGAGAACGTGCTATCCAGGCCTTTGAACCTCAGGAGTACTGGTCGATCACGGCGCATCTTGAAGGTAAATCCCCTCCCCCATTTACCGCCAAACTGACAAAAAAAAATGATACCAAAATCGACATGCCCGATGAAGAAACGGCCCATTCGATAGTGGCGCACCTGGAGGGCGAAAAATTTGCTGTTAAAAAAATAACTGAAAAAACGATCCGCAAAAACCCGCTACCGCCGTTTACAACCAGCAAGCTGCAGCAGGATGCAATACGCAAACTGCGATTCTCAGCTAAAAAGACCATGTTGATTGCCCAGCAGCTTTACGAAGGTATTGAGCTGGGACCGGGAGAACCCGTCGGATTAATCACTTATATGCGCACCGATTCCACCCGTATCGCCAGCGAGGCTGCAGAAGAAGCCCTGAGTCTCATCCAGGAAAAATTCGGCAGTGATTACGCGCTGAACAAGCCACGGAATTTTAAAAACCGAAAAAAGGCGCAGGATGCGCATGAAGCCATTCGCCCGACCGTGCTCAGAAACACACCTGACGAAATGGCGCCTTATTTGTCCAAGGATCAACTGGCTTTATACCGTTTAGTCTGGCAGCGGTTCATCGCCTCCCAGATGAAACAGGCTCTCATCAATCAGGTTTCGGTCACCATCGAGGCCGGCCCTTATATATTCAGTGCCAGCGGATCGACTGTGAAATTCCCAGGTTTTATGGCGCTATATAAATCAGTCGCCGACGAAATTGCTGAAAAGGATCAGGATAAGAAACCGACCCTGCCGGCACTGACGGAAGGAATGAATTTAAAGTTGCTGCTGTTGGATCCCAGGCAGCATTTTACCCAGCCACCGCCGAGGTTCTCCGAGGCCTCTCTGGTAAAAGAGCTCGAGGAAAACGGCATTGGCCGCCCCAGCACGTATGCCAGCATTTTATCCACCATTCGCATAAAAGAATATGCCAATCTGCATAATCGATATTTTCGACCGACTGAGCTGGGTTTTATCGTCAACGATCTCCTGGTTGAAAATTTTCCCGATATCGTTGACGTGGAGTTTACCGCTCGTATGGAAGAAAATCTAGACCGCGTCGAATCTTCAGAAGTGGAATCGGCCAAGCTATTGGCTCAATTTTATGATCCCTTTAAAAAGGATCTGGAGTCCGCATCCAAAGATATGCTGAGTGTTAAAGGCGTCGGGTTGCCCACAGGGCTCGATTGCCCGGATTGCGGCAAACCGCTGCATATCAAGGTCGGTAAAAACGGTCATTTTTTAGCATGCAGCGGTTACCCGGATTGCAACTACTCCAGAGATTATATTCGGGACGAACGCGGAAACATCCAGGCGGTGGAAACCAACAGCGAGGCGGTTGTTGACAAGGCCTGTGAAAAATGCGGCAGTCCGATGGTGATCAAGCGGGGTCGCTACGGGGAATTTTTGGCATGCAGTGCGTATCCGGATTGCAAAAACACTCAGTCGCTAAATTCCAATGGCGCCAACCAGAAGATCGGCATCAAATGTCCGGAAAAAAATTGCGATGGAGAAATCGTTGAAAGGCATTCGAAACGCGGCAAACTGTTTTACGGGTGCAGTCAATTTCCCAAGTGTGACTTCGCCACCTGGGATAAACCGGTCAATAAAAGGTGCCCGCAGTGCGATGCCCCCATATTGATAGAAAAAACCACCAAAAAGGAAGGCACTTTTTTAACCTGCCTGTCCACAGAATGTGATTTTAGGGAGCCTCTTTAAAAATTCTTGACAATCCAATAACATCCTGCTACTCAGTAGCATACATTCAGCCTGATGGGACCACCATGAAAAGCAACATCGCCATTAACAACCTTATCAGCCTTGTTCTGGTACTCGTCAGCGGCATTATTATTAGCTGCTGGAGAGCAAAGGGTTGATAATGGCCTAAATCTGCTAACATAAAAACATCAAAACCGTTATCAGCCCAAAGCTGATAACGGTTTTTTTTTAAGAACAACCCCGGGGGCCCCGTAAAAAGTCAATCATAAAATTATCAAATGGATTCTAAGAGGTAAAAAAATGAAATTAACCGGCGCTCAAGTTTTGATGGAAATACTTAAAGAAGAAGGAGTCGACACAATCTTCGGATTCCCCGGAGGAGCTGTCATCGATATTTATGATGAACTGGTTAAAACAGATATCCGGCATATACTGGTGAGACATGAACAGGGCGCCGTACATGCCGCCGACGGATACGCACGTGCCGGCGACAGAGTCGGCGTTTGCCTGGTAACATCCGGCCCGGGCGCGACCAACACGGTCACCGGGATTGCTTCGGCCTATATGGACTCAATTCCCATGGTCATATTTACCGGCCAAGTGCCAACCCAATTAATCGGCAACGATGCCTTCCAGGAAGTCGATATCGTGGGGATCACCCGTCCCTGCACCAAACATAATTACCTGGTGCCATCGGTTGAAGCCTTTCCCCGCATCATCAAAGAAGCATTTTATCTGGCACGTTCCGGCCGCCCGGGCCCCGTACTCGTCGATATACCCAAAGATGTCGGCAAGTCCGTCATCGATTACCAGCCCATCAAGGATGTGAAACTCAAATCATACAATCCGACCTATGAGCCGAATATGAAGCAACTTAGAAAAGTCGTTGATCTGATCAAAGTTTCGCAACGACCGGTTATCTTTGCTGGCGGTGGCGTCATCCTATCCGGGGCCGCGGCTGAATTGACTCGGTTTGCGCGTAAAGTCCGCATTCCGGTCACTTCGTCATTAATGGGCCTGGGGACCTTTCCAGGCACAGATCCACTGTGGCTTGGAATGATTGGCATGCACGGCACCTATCGCGCCAATATGAGCACCGGTGCTTGTGACCTTTTGATTTCCATCGGTGTCCGCTTTGATGACCGCGTTACCGGGAAAACAGACGCATTTGCGTCGCAGGCCCAAATAGTCCACATCGACATTGACCCGACTTCAATTCGCAAAAACATCCCGGTCACCATTCCGATTGTCGGAGACTGCAAACTCAGCCTGCGCAACCTGAACCAGCTCATTGATGAAGCGGGTCTGGGCGACATCGAAAAGAACCGCCAGAGCTGGTTATCCCAGATTGAAGAATGGAAAAATACGAAGCCGCTGGCTTATGAACAGGGTGATACGCTCAAGCCTCAGTACGTGGTTGAAAAACTGTATGAGCTGACCAAAGGCGAAGCCATTATCACAACCGAAGTGGGCCAAAATCAGATGTGGGCGGCGCAATATTATCATTTTGATCGCCCCAACCATTTTATTACTTCCGGCGGACTCGGCTGCATGGGATTTGGGCTGCCGGCTGCGATCGGCGCCCAGATGGCCTGCCCGGACAAACTGGTTGTCGATATTGCCGGTGACGGCAGCATCCAGATGAACATACAGGAAATGGCAACAGCTGTTCAAAGCGGCCTGCCGGTCAAAGTGGTCATCCTTAATAATGCCTATTTGGGGATGGTTCGCCAGTGGCAGGAATTATTTTACGAAAAGCGCTATGCCTGTACGGGCATGGATTGTGCGCCTGATTTTGTAAAACTCGCCGAAGCATACGGGGCAATGGGTTTGAGGGCTACAAAACCCGACGAAGTCGAAGCAGTGCTCAAAAAGGGACTTTCGGAGCCCGGGCCGGTCATAATGGACTTTAAAGTCGATCGTGAAGAAAGCGTTTATCCCATGGTGCCCGCCGGCGCACCGATTACAGAGATGCTGCTGGTTTAGATTACGGGGCCGGGTTTTGCGTTGCGAGTTGCGCGTTAAGCTTTGGCCCTATGACATACCGACGAGATTCAGCCCGCAACCCGTAACTCGGAACACGCAACAGGAATTTAAAGATGGAAGAACAAAAACATACGATGACGATGCTGGTCGATAATCAACCGGGGGTGCTTTCAAGAGTAGCCGGGTTGTTCAGCGGTAAAGGTTTCAACATTGAAAGCCTGTGCACGGCACCGACGATGGATCCGCAGGTATCCAGAATAACGATTGTCACCAAAGCAAATCCACCGGTGATCGAGCAGATTGAAAAACAGCTCAGAAAATTGATCAATGTCATCAAATTGCGAGATATGACCGGCCCCAGAGCGGTCAAACGCGAAATGGCGTTGATCTGTGTTAAAGCGCGAGCGGACCTACGGGCTGAGATTCTGCGAATTGTCGACATCTTCCGCTGCAAAGTCATTGATGTCGGCACTGAGCACTATATTATCGAGGTTACCGGGGATGAAGGCAAATTAAAAGCACTGATCAATCTTCTCAAACCGATGGGGATTGAAAAAATTGCGCGCAGTGGAACGTTGGCGCTGTATCGAGAACCCAAGTAGAACCCATCTCAAAAATGCATCTAACGGCCAAGGGCATTGTTGCAAACCGATTCAAAATGTTCGAATACTACCGTGTATGCTCCACTTTTGAATCGGTTTGCGCCGCGCCCTTAACCGTGATCTACTATTTTTGGGATAGGTTCTCATTTTCAAAACCTATTTATGAATTGAAAACACGATCTTAAAAATAAATGAT
>JASFIG010000208.1:0-8123 GCA_050122795.1 Desulfobacterales bacterium | reverse complement strand
ATTCCAATCCTGAACCAGGGTTTGTCTGGCAAGGATGTCCTCATAGTCAAAGTCGGCCGGCAGCACGGCGGCGGCCGGATCTGCTTTAACCTTTTGGATTATTGAGGTATAATCGACAACAAAAGTAGGAATTTTAGGCGCTGCGGCTCTTTTAAGGCCCCCGGACCGGGGGTTGTCGGACCCTATAAAGCTCACTTTTCCGTTGATCTGACCATTTTTGCAGCTATCCATTATTGCCTGCAAATTTGAACCACCCCCTGAAATCAGGGCACCGATACGAATTTTTTCTGTCATTTTCAAAGCCTTTCCACCACCTGGATTTTCAGAACCCTATTAAATGTTAAGCGGTTTCTGTCACAGATTGAAACCTCGGGGCTTGTTATGTTGCTGCTTTATGTTACCTACCTGGAATAATGGAATGCTGGAACAATGGAATAATGAACAAAAATGCAGAGCTGATGTTTCCGTAAACCTATTGATTCCGGCCCATAATTCCAGTATTCCATCCTTTTAGTATTCCACCTGAAAATGAATCGGTCTGCCAGTGCGCTCAGTCACCACGTTGCCAAAATCCGGTATTCAAATCAATGCTTAAGTTTAAAAAAGTCGCCGATTGCTCGGCGTGACGGCAGCCCATTCCCTTCCCGGCGGACCCGCTACAGTCAATCTGCGCTTATGCATTGACACTATGACGAACTTTCAATATAACCTTCTTTCAATTTTTGCTTACAAACGGCTAACCCCGTTAACAGCCGGTGAGATATGATCTGCGGTAGCACTTTGGACGCGTGACCGGGGTGCCGAGGTTGACAATATAACCGCACATTACTATTATGATTCAAATTTTATTTGTTATCGAAAGGATTGAAAATCATGGCAGAAGGTATCATGGAAATTGATGATGGTAATTTTGAAGCAGAGGTGCTGCAGGCGGACAAACCCGTTATGGTTGACTTTTGGGCACCCTGGTGCGGCCCCTGTAAAGCAATTGCACCGATGGTAGAGGATCTGGCCGGCACCTTCGGCGATAAAGTCAAGTTTGCCAAATGCAATGTCGACAACAGCCCGGTTACGCCGAGTAAATATGGTATCAAAGCGATTCCGACACTTATCTTCTTTAAGGACGGCGACGTTGTAGAGCAAATTACCGGAATGGTAGCCAAATCAAAACTGGAAGATGCGTTGAACAAAATCACCTGAAGCCTAAAATCGACAAACCCCATGTGTAAGGCAAATTTACAAAGGCAAAAACGCATGCGGCTCAAATTGATTATAGCCCTGCTTGTATTGCTGGTCACAACCGGGTGCTCATCGGTTGAAAAACAGTTTAACAAGCTTTTTGGAATTGATGATGGCGGCACCGCCCAGGAACTGGCCTGGGACGGCATGGATGCCTATGAAAACGGTCGATATGATAAGGCCATCGAAAAGTTTCAAAAGCTAAAAGACTATTATCCATTTTCGAAATATGCCATCCTGGCCGAATTAAAGATTGCGGATGCCCACTATAAACGCGAAGAGTATGGTGAAGCTATTTTTGCATATGAAAACTTTGAACAGCTTCACCCCCGCAACGAAGCCATCCCTTATGTGATATACCAGATTGGCAGATGTTATTACGACCAAATAGATACACCGGATCGTGACCAGACGTCTGCCCAAAAAGCGCTGGAAACCTTTCAGCGCCTGATACAACAGTTTCCCGAGGACCCGTATTCAGTACGCGCCAGCGAGCACATCGACACATGTCAAAAAAGCCTGGCAGCGCATGCTTATATAGTCGGCGTGTTTTACTATAAGACAAAACATTATAAAGCCGCTTTAAACCGCTTTATGTCTGTTATTACTGAATATCCGGATGTGGGATATCATCAAAAATCGCTCGAATACATTGCCAGATGCGAGACCTCCATCGCCGAAAAAGATCAAAATAAGCAAGATAAAAAAGAGGCTCTGATCGAATAAAACTGCGGCAGGCGCACATCAGATCCCTCCTGCAAAACCGTTGATAACCGAGCATCCCGACTTTATAAAACGCACAGGAAACCATTAAAAAAAGCTTTACACGTAGATCAATTTAGTATACTTAGCCATGTTTTATAGGCATTGTCAAAAAAACGTCCCGATTGCAGGACGTTTCTTTGCATACGTATGCCGCCATCCTTTTTTCGGAAAATTATAATGAAAAGCGGTCTAATGGTAATATAGATCTTTGACCCGCGTGTTGCATCAAGGAGAGTCGATAATGTCAAAAATGTGCGAAATTTGCGGTAAAAAACCAATGGTAGGACATAATGTCAGCCATGCCCATAATGTGACCAAAAGACGCTTCAATCCCAACCTGCAAAGAGTGCGCGCAGTGTCCGGCGGACGGGTGAAGAAAATGGTGGTCTGCACCAGCTGCATCAAATCCGGAAACGTTGTCAAAGCACCTTAGCCGACCCGCTTTACCTCCTGTACGTGTTTGACCTTTTTGATAGCGGCCAGAATCTTATCCAGATGGGTGGTGTCCTCAACCCCGATTGTAAAAAAACTATCCACCATTTTATTTTCCCGAGTTTCAGTCTTGGCATTCAGGATATTGGCGCCCAGCTTGCTGATATTGCCGACCAGATCGGCCAGCAACCCCATCCGATCCTGCGATATGATTCTGATTTTGACCGGATAGGTTTCGTTGGCATTCTGGTTCCAGGAAACTTCGATCTGGCGTTCGGGATTCATTCTCAAGGCGTTGACACAATTGGTGCGGTGAACGGTTACGCCATAGCCCTGGGTGATGTAGCCCAGAATGGGATCCCCGGGCACCGGCTGGCAGCATTTGCCGAATTTAATCAGGATATCATCCACACCATTTACCAGTATGCCGGCCTTGGGTTTTTTCTTTCTGACCCGCCCGATTAATTTGTTAAAAATCGATTCGTCTGCTTCCGTTTCTTCGCTCTTGGGCACAAATTTGCGCAACACCTGCAGGGGTGTGATCTTGCCGTAACCCACGTTGGCAATCAGGTCATCAACGGTCTTGAAGCCAAACTGTTCGACAACCGCCATCATCTTTTCCGATTTGACCAGGTTATTGAAACTCAACCGCTCTTTGCGAAAGGCTTTTTCGCACATCTCCCGACCCAGACTGAGACTGCGCTGTGTTTCCTGAACTTTAATCCAGTGTCTGATCTTTGAGCGGGCTTTGACCGTTTTGACGAAGTTGAGCCAGTCCTTGCTCGGGTGGTGATTTTTAGCGGTAACGATTTCAACGATATCGCCGGTCTTCAGTTCATACGGCAGCGGCACCATGCGCCCGTTCACTTTTGCACCGGTGCACTGGTTGCCCACTTCAGTGTGAATCATATAAGCAAAATCAACCGGTGTGGCGCCGCGCGGTAGGGTTTTAACTTCACCGCGCGGAGTGAAAACATAAACTTCATCGGGGAAAAGGTCGATGCGAACATTTTCCAGAAACTCCCCCGGATCCAGGAAATTTTCCTGGTTTTCGATCAGATCCTGGATCCAGGCAAACTTGCGGCTGACATTTTCATCAAGGCGCTTGCCCTCCTTGTACCCCCAGTGGGCGGCGATGCCCGATTCCGCCACCCGGTCCATCTCCCAGGTGCGGATCTGGATCTCAATGCGTTCCCCAACCGGCCCGATAACGGTGGTGTGCAGCGACTGATACATATTGGTTTTGGGACGCCCGATATAGTCTTTAAATTTATGATCGATCGGCTTCCACAGAGAATGGATGAGGCCCAGAGCCTCATAGCACTGCGGCACGCTGTCCAGAATAATCCGGAAGGCAATGATGTCATAGATTTCCTCAAAAGGCAGGTTCTGGGAAATCATTTTATTGTGGATGCTGTAATTATTCTTAACACGCCCCAGCACCTCGCATTTCAAACTGGCGGCATCCATGGCTTGTTTAAGGTCGCTTTTGACTTTCTCAATGTATTTTTCACGATCGGTCCTGGATTTGCTCACGAGTTTGTCGATGCGGTCAAACTCCTCCGGGTGGGTATATTTGAAAGAGGTTTCTTCCAGCTCATTTTTGATGCGGTAAATTCCAAGCCGGGAGGCAATCGGGGCATAGATGTCGATCGTCTCCTGGGCGATTTCTCTTCTTTTCTCGGGACTGTGATATTGCAGAGTCCGCATGTTGTGCAGCCGGTCGGCCAGCTTTATGAGGATAACCCGAATATCATCGGCCATGGCCAAAAACATTTTGCGAATGCTTTCGGCCTGACGGGCCTCTGAGGTGCCAAAGGATAAACTGCTGAGCTTGGAGACGCCCAGAACGATATGCAGGACTTCCGGACCGAAAATATCCTTGATTTCTTCCGGGGTGGCAGCTGTGTCTTCGATCACGTCATGCAGAATGCCGGCGGTCACACTTTCCGGGTCTAGTTTCATGTCCGCAAGGATGCCGGCCACTTCAAGGGGATGGGACAAATACGGCTCTCCGGAAAGCCGCACCTGCCCTTCATGAACCCGGGCTGAATAAATATAGGCACGTTCAATGATGCCGATATCGGCGTCCGGCACATAGCCGGATACCCTTTCAACTATATCATTTATCCGAATCAAATCGTTTTACTCGCTTCTGGCCGCTGGCTACTGGCTACTGGCTATCGGCTGGTGGCTTCTGCACGCAGCCAGCAGCAAGAAGCAAGGTGCCAGTAGCCAAATTAGTACGCTTTAGCGAAAACAACCCGATTCTCACTCTTTTTACCGCAGCAAATGCAGCGACCCTTGCCCGCTTCGCTATCAAAGGGAATGCATCGAATGGACACCGCGAGATCCTCTTTGATTTTTATTTCACAATCGGCAGAGCCACACCAGTCGGATATAGCAAAGCCGCCATGGATTTCGGGTTTTTCCGCGTTTTGAGGCGTAAAAAAATCATAAAATGTTTTCGGGTCGTCGATCTCGATGGTATGGGCTTCGCGAAAGTCCAGGGCCCGTTGAAATAGATTTTGCTGGATCTCGTCCAGCGTTGTGGTCATCTCGGCCACAAATTGATCGCGCTTGACGCTGATTTTTTCATTGGGCGCCTGGTCCCGTCGTCCTACAAACACCGAATTTTCGGCGATATCCCGCGGTCCGATTTCCACTCGCAGGGGGATTCCTTTCTTTATCCATTCCCAGCCGCGCGCGCCCCCGATTTCACGATCATCGATCTCAACCAGAATATGGCGATGGTGATACACTTCTGCGGATAATTCCTGTGCCAGCTTTTCAGCGTAATCCATGACGGTCTGGCGATCTTCGGGTTTGCGAATAATAGGCAGCAGCACAACATGGGCCGAGGCCACCCTGGGCGGCAAAATAAGGCCGTCATCATCGCTGTGAATCATGATAAGTCCGCCTATCATTCGGGTTGACGACCCCCATGAGGTCGTCCAGGCATATTCTTCGGTTTCATCGGCTGTTTGAAATTTAATATCAAATCCGCGGGCAAAATTCTGGCCTAAAAAGTGCGAGGTCCCGGACTGCAAAGCCTTGCGATCCTGCATCATCGCCTCAATCGCCAGGGTATCCACCGCCCCCGGGAACCGCTCGGCCGGAGATTTACGGCCCCGCAAAACCGGCATCGCCAGGTAATCCTGGACACAAGTGGTATACACATCCAGCATCATATTTGTGCGCTCAATGGCCTCTTCGGCAGTTGCATGCGCAGTGTGTCCTTCCTGCCATAAAAATTCACTGGTTCTTAAGAATATGCGGGTACGCATTTCCCAGCGAACCACGTTGGCCCACTGGTTGATAAGGATCGGCAAATCGCGATAACTGCTGACCCAGCGGGAAAATGAATCGCCGATAATGGTCTCGGAAGTCGGGCGCACCACCAGCGGTTCTGCCAGTTTACCGGCAGGCTCAAGGCCGCCGCCAGCGCCCTTTTCCAATCGATGATGGGTTACCACTGCACATTCTTTGGCAAACCCCTCAACGTGTTCGGCCTCTTTCTCAAGAAAACTTAGGGGGATAAATAGTGGAAAATAGGCGTTTTTTACGCCGGTTTTTTTAAAGAGGGTATCCATCGCCTGGACAATATTTTCCCAAAGGGCGTAACCCCACGGTTTAATGACCATACAGCCCCTGACCGTTGAACGCTCCGCCAGGTCTGAGGCTTTAATGATCTGCTGGTACCATTCCGGGTAATCTTCGTTGCGGGTCGGTGAAATTGCGCTCTTGACTTGCTTTGCCATATTTTGCCTTTCTCAGATCATATCCGGTGATCAAGCGTTGGACTTTTTATTTTCCAGATCCATTACATATTGCCGCACTTCAGCGAGCAGGACATCCACCAGTTTTTCCTGCGCAAATTTCTTAATAACCCGGCCCTTTCGAAACAACACACCGGTACCGTCCCCGCCGGCAATGCCGATGTCCACCTCTTTGGCTTCTCCGGGGCCATTGACCACACAGCCCATTATAGCGATCTTAACCGGTTCGGCGGTGGTCGTCAGTGCTTTTTCTACCTGCTCAACGATGTCAAATAGCTCGATGTTGCACCGCCCGCAGGTGGGGCAGGCGATGATTTCCGGACCCCGGTGGCGAATATCAAGCGCTCTCAGGATCTCATATCCGACCCGCACTTCTTCAACCGGGTCGCGGGTCAGGGAAACCCGGATGGTGTCACCAATGCCTTCTGCCAGCAGCATTCCGATTCCCAGTGCTGATTTAACGATGCCGGGATAAAGGGCGCCGGCTTCAGTGACACCGACATGCAGCGGCAGGTCCGTTTTGGTAGATAGAAGCCGATAGGCCTCCAGTGTGCGATGCACGTCGGAAGCCTTGAGCGAAATCTTTATCTGGTCAAAGTCCAGAGATTGAAGCAGTTCAACGTGGCGCAAACCGCTTTCCACCATACCGGCCGCTGTGACACCATTGAATTTTTTCAGGATATCTTTTTCCAGGGATCCGGAATTGACCCCGATACGAATGGGGATATTGTGGTCCTTGGCACAATCAACCACTGCTTTGACCTTTTTCAAAGGGCCGATGTTGCCGGGATTGATTCGAAGACCGTCCGCCCCGGCTTTGGCGGCTGCAATCGCCAGCCGATAGTCAAAATGAATGTCGGCAATCAGTGGAATATCGATCCGATTTTTAATGACCGCAACGGCCTTGGCAGCCTCTTGATCGGGTACGGCCACGCGTACGATTTCGCATCCGGCCTCCTGCAATCGCTGAATCTGGGTCACCGTGGCCGTTACATCCGGTGTCGGCGTATTCGTCATGGATTGGACCCGAATGGGCGCGTCTCCACCGATTTTGACGTTACCGACTGAAATCTGTCGCGTCTTTTTACGCTTAATCTTTGAATGTTGCATGAAAATGGTTATTTTTCCACCATTAAAATTATGATATAGTTCCTCCGTGTTCCAGCTGCAGCTGGCAGAGGGCTTTAATCTGACGCCTAATTTCCAAATTAATGCGCATTCATCTGTGTGTAAAGTGGGCCTTCATCCGACAAATCAGCACGAAAAGCAGGAATTTACGTCAGGCACGCAAAAAATGCCCGGGCGCTGGTTGCAAAAGCCCAATAATTACAATGAAATATTGAGTGGTTTAGACATCTTAGACTAACAAACGGATTTAGATTATTCAAGTAAATGTTGCACACACTCTCTCTCAGGAGTTCAACAATGAAACGTCAAAATGGAAAAAAATTTGCAGACAAACACGGTTCGGGCGCCCAAATCGACTCCCGCATCAAAGACGCTCTCGGTCAACAGACCCGGAATAATGAAGTCCCCTGCGCGCTGGCATTTAAAATTGCCGAAACACTACAGGTTTCACCCGCTGATATCGGCAAGACTGCTGATTTACTGGAGATGGAGCTGGTCAAATGCCAACTGGGACTTTTCGGCTACAAACCCGACAAAAAAATTGTAAAACCCACAGCAGCTGAAAATCCAGACCTGGAAAGAACCATTCGGGATTCATTGATCGAGGGCAAACTTCCCTGCCACACAGCCTGGGAAATTGCCGGTAGCCATGACCTTTCAAAAATGGCCATCAGTGCGATTTGTGAACATCTCGGGATTAAAATAAAACCCTGCCAGCTCGGGGCTTTTTAGCCTCCGATGATTTAAGGTTGAGCACTTTTGAGACGATAATAAAGGATA
>JASFIG010000207.1:0-8150 GCA_050122795.1 Desulfobacterales bacterium | reverse complement strand
TCCTTGACTTCAAGGACAACCGCACACATTATTTTCTGGCGATCTATATATTCGACGATACATCCGGATTCCATAAATTTTACAATAACAACCGACTTCGAGGAAGTCAACGTAAGAAAGAATTGTTTTTATTTTCAATTAGTTATAAAAATCAACTGGTTGAAGCAGCGCCCGATGAAATCCTTAGACCTTATTAAACCCTACCTCAGGGAAAATCGCTTGAAAATCGCAATTGGCCTGCTCAGCTTAATTGTGGTTGACATGCTGCAGCTTTTCATACCCCGCATCATCAAGTGGTCGGTTGATGGCCTGACCGCCCTGCAAATTGAACCGGGCCAATTACTGCTGTACGCCATGTACATGGCTGTTATTGCCGTATTGATTGGCGGTTTTCGATATGTCTGGCGACGCTGCCTGCTGGGCGCATCGCGGCGTGTTGAAGAGGGTTTGCGCAACCGCCTGTTTGTGCATATCCAGACGCTTTCGGCATCTTTTTTTGATCGCACCCAGACCGGCGATCTGATGGCGCATGCCACCAATGATATTCAGCAGGTTCGCATGGCGACCGGAATGGGCCTGGTCGCCTTAAATGATGCCATCGTATTGGGGGCCGCCGCCATCGGATTCATGCTCTATATCAACGTCACCCTGACGCTTTTTGTATTGATACCGATGCCGTTCATTACCATCAGTACAAAATTTTTCAGCAAACAAATGCACCGGCGCTATCAGCGTGTTCAGGCCACCTTTTCAGACCTGACCGAGGTCATTCGAGAGCGCTTCTCAGGAATTCGCATCATCAAGGCCCATAATCATAAAGCAAAAGCGGCTGCCCGGGTAGAAAGCGTCTCAAAAGACTATGTTAACGAAAATTTGGGGCTGGTTAAAATTGTGGGATCCTTTTTCCCGCTGATGCTGCTGTTTACCAATTTTAGCCTGGCAATCGTGCTGTATCTGGGCGGTCGCCAGACCATCGCTCAGACCATCACACCCGGAGACTTTGTGGCGTTCATCAGCTACCTGGGTTTATTGACCTGGCCCATGATGGCCCTGGGCTGGGTGACCAACTTGATTCAACGCGGGCGGGCGTCGCTGGATCGCCTGAATCGGATTCTGGAAACCCGTCCGGAAATAAAAGACGATCAGCAAGCTAAGCCGCTGAGACGGTTTGAGGGCCGCATCGTCTTTGAAAATGTTGGCTTCAGCTATAATTCCAACGGTAATGGCAGCCCGCCGGCCCTTTCAGGGATAACGCTGACGATTGAGCCGGGCAGTGTTCTGGGTATCGTCGGCCCGCCCGGAAGTGGCAAAACGACCTTGCTGAACCTGATATCCAGACAATATGAGGTGGCCCGCGGCAACATTCGGGTTGATGACCAGGACATACGGGGGCTAAAACTCGACAGCTTAAGATCGCATATTGCCTTTATGCCCCAGGAGCCGTTCCTGTTTGCCGGAACCATCAGGGAAAACATCACTTTTGATGATCCGTTGATGGCAGAATCCCGCCTGCGGCAGATTACTCAAAAAGCGGCACTTTATGATACGATCCAGGCGTTTCCGAATGCGTATGACACCATTGTCGGTGAAAAAGGGGTGATCTTATCCGGCGGCCAGAAACAGCGTATTGCGCTTGCGCGCGCATTTAATCGGGACGCCGGGATACTCATTTTGGATGACCCCATCAGCCAGGTGGATCTGGCAACCGGCAATGCCATTGTCGAAACACTAAAAACGATGATCGGCCGGAAAACAATCATCATCGTATCCCATCGCATCTCGGCCGTGCGCTTTGCGGATCAAATTATCACTCTCGAGCAGGGGCGCATCACCGAACGGGGCGCTCACCAGGATTTGATCGCAACCGATGGATATTATGCCAGAGCCTTTCGGCTGCAAGAATTAGAAGAGGACCTGAATGCATCCTGATTATGGATATTTTGAAGAAGCGCAGCTGGGCAAGCCCTATGACCTCAAGCTGTTGAGAAGATTGCTGCCGTTTGTGAGCGCCTACCGCAGCCTGATCTTCTATTCAATCCTGCTGGTTTTGGGCATAACCGCTCTTGATCTTGCGCTGCCCTACGTCACCAAGATTGCCATCGACCGCTATATCGTCCCGCGACCATCATTAGCGCAATCGGCCGACGCACAGGGTGAAACGCGTCCAAAACGATACCTAAAGGTTGAGCTGGATGATCCCCAACAACGTGCGGTGGTCGAAAAATATAGCGCTTTATTCCAATTGGAAGGCCGCATAGCGCTCATTTCGCATGCGGACCTGAGAAAGATTGAAAAATCCGATCTGAAAATGTTGCGCCGGTCGGATGTGGTCGGACTGGGTAAGATGGCGCTCGTCTTTTTGGCCATCGTTTTTTTTAATTTCATCCTCAATTTCAGCCAGAAAATGATCATGGAATACTGCGGTCACATGATTATGCATGATTTGAGGATGAAGCTATTCAGGCACGTCCAGAATCTGGCCATCGAATTTTTCACGCGCAATCCGGTGGGCCGTCTGGTTACGCGGTTGACAAATGATGTCCAGAACATGCATGAATTATTTACCTCGGTCATTTCCTTGGTATTCAAAGACATTTTCCTGTTGATCGGGATTGCCGCCATCATGCTGGTTCTCAACTGGAAGCTTGCCCTGGCATCGTTTGCGGTCCTGCCCATCGTTTTTTACGCTTCGGCCGTATTTTCGGTTAAAGCCCGGGACGTTTTTCGAACGCTGAGAATTAAGCTGGCCGAAATCAACACCCGTTTTGCCGAAACCATCGAGGGCATCGGCGTTATTCAGCTGTTCGTGCAGGAATCAAAAAATTACCAAAAGTTTAAAAGGCTGAACCATGAAAATTACCAGGCCGGGATGCGCCAGATTCACGTGCTGGCCATCTTTATGCCCATCATCGAGATGATGGGAGTGGTTGCCATTGCGGTTGTGATTTTCTATGGCGGCAGCCGCGTGCTCGCCGAAGCCCTCAGCCTGGGAACCCTGGTGGCGTTCATTTCATATATTAAGATGTTTTTCAGGCCGATTAGAGATCTGGCTGAAAAATACAATATTCTACAAAATGCAATGTCCTCGGCTGAGCGCATATTGTTGATTCTGGATACACAGCATCACCTGACAAAAGACCGACTTCGACCGGACTTGCCGGGTTTGGACCGTATCCATGAGATCCGACTTGAAGATGTTTCCTTCAGCTATATTGGCGACGAGAAGGTGCTCAATAATATATCGTTGCGCATAAAAGCCGGCGATACGGTGGCTGTGGTCGGCCCGACCGGCGCCGGTAAGACCTCACTGGTAAACCTGATTCCCCGGTTTTATGACCCGACGGCGGGTCGCATCCTGATTAACAACGTGGACCTCAGAGAATTTGATGCCGCTGAATTTCGGCATAAGATGGCACTGGTGATGCAGGAGCCGTTTCTGTTTTCCGGCACGATCCGCGAAAACATATTTGACAATGGCCAGAGATTGACCGAGGAAAAGATGCAGCGCATCGTTGAAGCCGCCAACTGCAGCAGTTTAATTGAACGCATGCCGGAGGGTCTTGACACCGCACTCACCGGGGGCGGAACATCCCTGTCGAGCGGGGAACGACAGCTGATTTCAATTGCGCGGGCGTTTGCGCGCAATCCCGAGTTGATATTGTTTGACGAAGCCACCTCCTATATCGATTCGCAAACTGAATTATGGATTCAGCAGGCTCTTGAAAAACTGATGAAAAACAGAACGGCTCTGGTGGTTGCCCACCGGCTGTCGACCGTGCGTCACGCGGATCGAATCATCGTTTTGAACAGGGGCCGTATTGTCGAAACCGGCACCCACACGGAATTAATGGCGCGCCAGGGCTTTTATTATCAACTCAATCAGCTTCATAATTAAAGGTTCCGCGTTCAGCGTTCACCCGCCTTCGCGAATGCTACGGCGCGGCGGGCAAGGTTCAAAGGTTTCGTTGCCTGGTTCATTCCGTTGCCGCTTGCTTCTGGCCACTGAATGCACAAAACGCATAACCCGTAAAACGCAACGCGCAACCTTGAACCCTGAACCTTTGAACCCTGAACGGAATAAATTTCTTGCCAAACGCCTGGTCAGATGGTAAACGCATGGTGTTTTTATTGCAGCTTCAGGTGGTCTTAAAAAATGTGGGTCACAAAGGGTTTTTCGATACGACTTCGCAACAGCTCTATCAAAAAATGGAAAGGAGGGTTAAGTAGATGGCTTACGATGCAGTAAAGATGGCAGACTGGCAAATTTCTGAAGAGGCAGAAAAGAACATGCCAACGCCGGAAGAATGGCAGGACAAACTGGGCCTTGAGAAAGATGAGATTCTTCCGATGGGCCGCCTGGCGAAACTCGATTTTCTTAAAATTATCGACCGGCTCAAGGACAAACCGGACGGTAAATACATCGAGGTGACCGCCATTACCCCCACCCCCCTGGGAGAGGGCAAAAGCACCACTTCCTGCGGCTTGATGGAAGGTCTCGGCAAACGCGGCAAAAACGTGGGAGGCGCCCTGCGCCAACCCTCCGGCGGCCCCACCATGAACGTCAAGGGAACCGCTGCCGGCGGCGGCAACTCATTGCTGATTCCCATGACGGAATTTTCACTGGGTTTGACCGGCGACATCAACGACATTATGAATGCCCACAATTTGGCCATGGTGGCCTTAACCGCGCGCATGCAGCACGAGCGCAATTACAACGATGAACAGCTGGATCGTTTGACCGGTATGCCGCGCCTGAATATCGATCCCACCCGCGTGGAGCTGGGCTGGATCATGGATTTTTGTGCCCAGGCTTTACGAAACATCATCATCGGAATCGGCGGCCGCATGGACGGCTTTACGATGCAATCCAAATTCGGGATTGCCGTGGGCTCCGAGTGTATGGCCATCCTGTCGGTAATCCGCGATCTGGCGGACCTGAAAGAACGGCTCAACAACATCACGGTGGCTTTCGATAAGAGCGGCAAGCCGGTGACCACCGGCGATCTGGAATGCGGCAACGCCATGACCGCTTTTATGCGCAACACCATCAACCCCACCATGATGTGCACCGCCGAATACAATCCCTGCATGGTGCATGCGGGGCCGTTTGCCAACATCGCTGTCGGCCAGTCCTCTATCATCGCCGACCGCGTTGGTTTGAAACTGTTCGACTATCACGTTACCGAATCGGGTTTCGGCGCCGATATCGGCTTTGAAAAATTCTGGAACGTCAAATCCCGCTTCAGCGGATTGAAACCGCATGTGTCGGTTCTGACCACCACCATCCGCGCGCTGAAAAGCCACGGCGGCGGACCCAAGGTGACGCCGGGCATTGCCATGCCGGATGAGTACACCCAAGAAAACGTCGGGATGGTTGAAAAAGGCTGTGTCAACATGGTGCATCATATCAACACCATCCGCAAGGCCGGCATCAACCCGGTGGTCTGCATCAACCGGTTTTACACCGATACGGATGAGGAATGCAAGGTTGTCCGTGCAGCAGCAGAAGCAGCCGGTGCCCGCTGCGCCGAGTCCAAACACTGGGAATTGGGCGGAGACGGTGCCCTGGAATTTGCCGACGCCGTTGTCGAGGCCTGTGAAGAAGAAAACGACTTCAAATTCCTTTATCCGCTGGAGATGAAACTGCGCGACCGCGTCGACCTCATCGCCAAGGAAGTCTACGGTGCCGACGGCGTGGCCTGGACTCCGGAAGCCGAAGCCAAGGCCAAAATGCTCGAAGACGATCCCAAGTACGCCGACTTTGCCACCATGATGGTCAAAACCCATCTGAGCCTGAGCCACGACCCGACACTCAAGGGTGCGCCCAAAGGCTGGACGCTGCCCGTACGGGACGTGCTGATTTATTCCGGTGCGAAGTTTCTATGTCCCTGCGCCGGGACCATCAGCCTGATGCCCGGAACCGGCTCCAACCCGGCATTCAGAAGGGTGGATGTCGACGTCAAGACCGGCAAGGTTACAGGGTTGTTCTAATTCGGCAAATATAAACCATAAAAGCAATGGGGTTCGGATACACTTCCGGGCCCCATTTTTTATTCCTCCAGTTCCGGGGTTCAGCGTTCAGAGGTTCAGAGGTTAGATTACTCAAGACAGATGATGTTTTTTGGATCTTAGCAACACATTCTTTCCTCTGTTATCTGTGCGCACCCTGAACCCTGAACCCAGAACCCTAAACCTTTAAACCCTGGTTACTGACACCTGAACACTGACACCTGATAATGAATGATGCGCATCCTGCTGATTAACCCCTTCTACCCCATTTCCGAGACCCCTTCACCGCCGCTTGGACTGGCCTATCTGGCGGCAGCCCTGGAGCAGGCCGGCGCTCGCGTAAAAATTCTGGATTTTGTCGTTTATCCTTACTCGCGCGCCGGGCTGGAAACCGCGGCAAAGAGCTTCAAACCGCATATTGCCGGTGCAACCGCGGTCACCATGACGTTTGACCACGCCAGCCGGGTGCTCAAAGATCTCAAAACCATCGCTCCTGAAATCCTGACCGTTATGGGTGGACCGCATGTGACGTTCCGCGCGCGGGAAACGCTTGAAGAAACTCCGCAACTGGATGTGGTCGTTCTGGGTGAGGGTGAGCAAACGATGGTTGAGCTCATGCAGACCGTCAAAAGTGGCGGGGATCTGAGCGGAGTCAACGGCGTTGCTTTTCGTCGGGGTTCTGAAATAACCACCACCCCCGGGCGCGAATTTATCACCAACCTGAACAATTTGCCGTCACCGGCCCGGCACCTGCTGCCCCTGGGCCGATACCGGGCACTGGGCCTGCCGGCGACACTCACCACCAGCCGGGGATGCCCCTACCGGTGTATTTTCTGCGTGGGGCGCAAGATGGGCGGCGCCAAGGTGCGTTACCATAGCGCCGATCGAGTTGTCAGCGAGCTGGCCTATTTGGTCGACCGGCAGTTTGTGCGCATCAACATTGCCGACGACCTATTTACCGCCAACCCGGATCATTGTCTGGCGGTTTGCGACGCCATCCTGAGCCACGGTTTGAGTGTAGACTGGACCGCTTTTGCACGTGTCGATAGGATTTCCGAAAAACTGCTGCTAAAAATGAAGGCCGCCGGGTGCACGGCCGTCAGTTTCGGGATAGAGTCGGCCAATCGCGCTATTTTAAAAACCATCAAAAAGGGAATCCGTCTTGATCAAATCCGGCAGGCGGTGCGGATGTGCCTGCGCGTGGGAATCAGCCCCAATGCCTCTTTTATTCTGGGCTTGCCGGGTGAAACACGCGATACGATCAGAGAAACGGTCTCCTTCGCCAACAGCTTGCAGCAGGAAGGGCTGGCGTATGGTTTTCACATATTGGCGCCCTTTCCGGGAACCGAAGTGCGTGAACACGCGGATCGGCTGGGACTACGGATCTTAACCGATGATTGGTCCGAATACCATGCCAATCGGGCGGTAGTGGAGACCGAAGATGCCGATCGGCAGCTGCTGAATGCGGTGGCCGGCGATTGGGAAAAAAAATATAACCAATATCTGGGACATGTTCAAGACAACATCCAGGCCGGGACGGCATCTGCTGATGAGGTCAGTCAATTGGAAAATCTCGAACGCGCGGTCGTGGTTTATGAGTTGATGATGAAAAACATCATCGAGAAAAATGGTGTGTGGCTGCATCAGGGTTCACAGATAAACGCTGCAAAAGACCTTAAACTGCTGATTGAACGGATCATCTCTGTTCAAAGGGGGGATCCGAAAATACTTGAATCCGCTCTGATGCAGGCAACCGCCAACGGAGATCTGAATTGTCACACCAAAAATGGCAGGGTGGAATGGCGGTGGCAGGATTACCTGTGATTGAGCCCTAAAAAGCAGGTCTGTACCGGAATTAGGCCCATGAAGTCATCAGTCTCTTGACCCGCGCCGCTGTCTGCTGGGCCATTTCTTCCAGATTTTCGGGCGCCAGCCCGAGACGATCCGCAACCGGGCCGAAGTGTTCTATGGCCAGGTCCTGGTCTATCTTTCCATAACCGGTCATGATTCCCATAGTGTTGGCTACATGCACAATATCGCTCAGGTTGCAGCTTTCTTCACAGGATTCAGGATCATGGTGCCATTGAACGGCGCTGACCAGCTCTGATGGAAAAGACCATTTGTCCAGAATCTGACCTCCG
>JASFIG010000206.1:0-8171 GCA_050122795.1 Desulfobacterales bacterium | reverse complement strand
TCGATATCCAGATTTTTCAGATTGTGCTGGCGGGCGCCTGTGACCCGAATCGATTTCATTTTCATTGGTTTCAACGTTGACAATGCTGCCAGAGGTTCTAATCTTTACTAACGCTGCGGACATTGTCACTGGATGTTGCGCGATTATTCTTCGACGATGATCGCTCCCGGAGCGCATTCGGCAGCCGCCTGTCGCACCAGATCCTGATATTGTTCGGGGACTTGGTCAACCAAAACCCGGGCCTGCAGCTGGTCGACATCGTAATCAAAGACTTCCGGGCACCGTTTATTGCAGTTGCGATCGCCCATGCACAGGTCATAATCAATTTTAACTTTCATTTTTGTGACCTTTCGTATAAGAAATACGGGTTTGATGAGCAAAAAATCGTTCTCTTAATCCAAACATAATAAAGATAAAATTCCGTTATCAAATGAGCTTATTTTAAATTTGAAACGCTCAATTTAGAAAATGTAACTATTGATGAGGACCTTGTCATTAATGAATGTATTAGAATCAAAACTTTTTTCTGATTTTTCCATATTACATCGAGGGTTTTATCCTTATGTTCACACGAGGCTCAATAGTAAATATGACATCACTGCTGAAAATGGGGTGCGGATGCGCGTTGATCATGCTGGTTTTTATGTTCCAGGCTGCTCCTGTCTCCGGTGCCGAAACATTGACCGAAATTCAGGTTCCCGAGGGCCTTTCGCCGGAATTGACGTATCTGCTGGATCTGGCGGATCCTGCTCAGCGTCAATCCTTTCAACCCGCAAAAATTAAAAAATTACTGGAATATGTCCAAAAACCGAAAGATTCGGATGCGCTGTACTATGCGGATTCCAAACTCGGGTCCCCGTCGGCGTATTTGGACTTTGATATCCGGCAAGAATTTGATTATATTCTAAAATATTCTTTTAATCCCAATGTTCCCGGACACTTAATGGCGCCTTCGTCCACCCGGCTTTCGCACTGGAACCAGGTGCAGGGCTCGGATGGTCAGCTGCCGGAACTGTGGGATACGATCGACGACCTGCAGACGCCGGTCGTTGTCAGAGGAATCGAAACAATTGAAAACACACCGGATGTCTTCTCCGGCGCCTACTACCGCTATCAGCTGAATCGCGCGCTGATTTTGTTTAAAGACAACAACCGCAAGGTGCTTATATCGATATCCAGGCAAACGGGCACATCGGAGGTGGGCAAAAAAGGCTATGTGCTGGGCTCGGACGATAACTGGGATTATTTTTACTCGGGCAAACCGGGGCTGACCATCCCCGGGTTGAGCTGGGTAAAATCCCGTATGTACGATTCATACGGCGTAAATATCTACCTGGAAATGGATCCTGCGGCACCTCTGCTGCGCTGCGGGGTATTCAGGTGGATACAGGCCGGCTGGTCGAAAATCAACGTCGTCAAAAGGCACCATATCCACAACGGCATAAAACGGTTTGCGAAATCATTCAGGCAAATCATGGAACATCCTGCCCTGCCGGACATCGATACACTCGGCAAAGCTTTCTCTAAAATCAAAGCGCTGTCTGAAGATGAGCTCAGAGCCAGCATACAAACCTATCTGACGATCCTGGAAAATCAATACGGCCGTGATTATCGGCCGCCGCGTAGATGGTCCCCTCAAGTTTTTAAAGATAAAAAACCATGGCTTCAGATGTCAACCGAGGCCATGCAATCCGTATTGATGGTTGAATTTTTAAAACACGCGATGGGCAAAAGAGATGCCCAGGATGTTGTTGCCTTTTGGGCTAAATCAAATTGAAATTGGCCCCTTTTGCATTCCTTGCCGCCAAACACCGGAGCTTTTAGATGCCTGAAAAATCAGTTGTTATCATAAGCGGTGCGTCGCGCGGAATAGGTGCGGCGACTGCGCGCTGGCTCGCCAAAGCCGGCGCAGCGGTTTCGGTATTTGCGCGCTCGGCGGATGGGCTGGCGGCGGTCGCCGGAGACGTGGAGCAACTGGGCGGCGCGGCGCTGGTCTGTAAAGGCGATGTTTCCGATGCCGGCGCCTGTCGGGCTGCGGTTGCCGAAACCCTGGAGCGCTTCGGGCGGCTGGATGCGGTGGTCAACAATGCCGGTACGGTCGAGCCTCTTGCCCCGGTCAGCAGCAGCGACGTTGACCGCTGGCAGTACAACATTGCCGTCAATTTGCTCGGGCCGTTTTACCTGATCCGGGCGGCCATTGACGAGCTGCGCGAGCATAGCGGCCGGATCGTTAACGTCAGCAGTGGAGCGGCCACCACCCGTATCGAAAACGCCAGCGCCTATTGTGCGGCCAAAGCAGCGCTGAATCATTTCAGCCGGGTGCTGGCGGCCGAAGAACCACGGGTGACGGTTGTGGCTGTCAGGCCGGGTGTCGTCGATACCCGTATGCAGGATACCATTCGGCAAAAAGGCGCCGGGGTGATGTCTGCCGAACAGCTGGCGTACTATCAAAACCTCAAGACTGGCGGTCGGCTTGAAAAACCGGAAGTGCCGGGGCGCTCGCTCGCCTGGCTGGCGCTGCATGCGCCGACTGAATTCAGCGGGCAATTCTTAAATTACGATGATCCCCCTATCAGCCAGCCGGCGCTGGCAGTCTTCGGCGAAAGATTATCATAAAATTACCCTCCCAACCCCCGCAAAAATCGGATTGGCATTGCAAAAATTAGATTACCAAATAATAATGTTCGCATAAGCTTGCGATAATGTTGTTGCGCTACCCTTTAACCCATTTATATAATTGTAAATAGCACGAAAAATGGCTGTAAAGGTCAAACCGGAGTCGATCGCCGCCGTGAAATGATATTTTCTCGGCAGCGTTGCGGTTAGGGGTCATCAGCGGTTTGGCGTTCACGTTAAATGCGTTTCGAACTCTGGGATAGCATTTTGTTTAGCAGATCAATTCGATCAGACGTCACCATTGATAAAACCTTCGACGGGCTTGTGCTGCTTTTTGTTCTGATTCCCTTCTTGTGGTCGAATGCTGCGTTCGGAGCTGAAGACTCATCAGAAAATCGAGACGTTAAACAGGAGCTCAAATTGGTTGAAGATAAAGAAGCGCAAGAATTAAGCTGGCTCAATCAACAAATTCAGCCGGTTTTTGGTGATAAGGTCCGACTCAATGGCACGGTCGAACTGAACTATGAGTATCTGGACGTCAGGGATATCGATGATGAAAATAGCGACAGCAGCTCTGATTTTTTCATGAGCACGGCGGAACTGGCCCTGGGCGTCTTTTTTAACGACTGGAGCAAGTCCAAAGTAGTGGTTAATGCGGAGGATTACGGCAAGAAAGGCGATCAGGGCAAAGTACGCCTGGATGAAGCCATCGTGACATTGAAAAGCCTGCAGGCGCCGGTGTACGTTGTCGCCGGCAAAACCGTGATGCCCTTCGGCGTATTCGAAGATCATCTGATCGAGGGCACGCTGACCGAAGATGTTTATGAGATTGACGACTGGGGTGCCACCATCGGTTTCAATCCCGACTTTTTCGGGCTGGACGCCTCATTTTCGGTCTACCGCCGACCGCAGGTCATTGAAAATCTGCAAAATTTCGATACCCATGATTGGAGACCCGGGCGCCAGAAAGAAGATAATTTCAGATCCTTTATCGCCAGCGCCACCATCGAACCGGTTGAAGACGTACTGGCCCTGAGTGCATTTTACAACAGCGAACCCGGTGACGGCGATCGTAATCGATCCATCGGAGGGGCCCTCACGCTGAATTACTGGCGTTTCATACTGGATGCTGAATATATTACCGCCCTTGAGCGCGAGCTTGGAGAAAACGAAGAAGAAAACAAAGAAAGCGCCGGTATTGTCGGCCTTGCATTTGAGCCGCTGGATTCATTGCTGCTGGCAACCCGGTATGAAGCTTATTGGGATGATACCCGCGGCGATCAGGATGAAGTTTTGGATTATCGCATCATTGCCGGCTTCAGCTATTCATTACTGGAACTGATTGATGTCTTTTTTTTAACAGATGCCAAGCTGATGTTTGAGTACCGCTATTCCAGATTTGAAAAAGAGGCTGACAGTGAGGCGACGAACTCACAGAATATGTATCAAGTTCAGTTGGTCTTTCAATTTTAAAAAGCCTATCTCAAAAATTGGTGATCGCCCAACTGGGTTGGCCGGTTTAGCCGGTTGTGCCCGTTTAAATCGGAATACTTTCGAATCTTATTTTTTTTTACCGGCTGACGGGCAAACGGGCAACGGGCTCAACCAGCAACTTTAAGATAGCTTTTAGCTTACTGATTGGTAATCTTCGCGTAACCCAACCTTAAGGTATTTTTGTTATAAGGTAATGCTATGCGCTTACTTCTTGTAGAAGACGACGTCAAAATCGCCCAGTTTCTAACCAATGGCCTCAGAGAAGCCGGCTTTGCGGTTGATCACGCCGCCAATGGCGAAGATGGTCTGCATCTGGCGTTGACCGAGCCCTATGACATCGCGGTGGTGGATCTGATGCTGCCCAAGGTTGACGGCTTAACACTGATCGAAGAGGTTCGCAAAAATAATATCAATACACCGGTGCTGATTTTAAGTGCCAAAAGATCCGTCGATGATCGGGTCAAAGGGCTGAAAACCGGCAGCGATGATTATCTGGTGAAACCCTTTGCCTTTTCCGAACTGCTCGCGCGCGTGCAGGCGCTTATTCGCCGCTCGACGCGCGTCACCGCGCCTTCCGAGCTCAAGGTTGCGGATTTGCGGTTAGATCTGGATAAGCGCAAGGTTTTTAGAGGGGATCAGGAGATATTGCTGCAGCCGCTCGAATTTTCCCTGCTTGAATATTTACTGCGCAATGCCGGCCGGGTGGTCTCGAAAACCATGATCATGGAACACGTCTGGGACTACAACTTCAGCCCCCAGACAAATGTCGTCGAAGCCCGAATATGCTACCTGCGGGATAAGATTGATAAAAATTTTGAAACAAAGCTGATCCATACGGTTCGGGGTGTCGGTTATGTTCTTAAAGAAGCTTAATAATCTAAAAAGCTCATTATTGTTTCGTTTAACCATTTTGTATGCACTGGCATTTACGGTGTTGTCGGCCATTGGTTTTCTAATCTTTTATTACCGTATTTATTCGGTCACCATGGAACATCTGGATATCGAGTTGCTCGCTGAATCTCAAAAATACACCGATTTAATCAAGGAAAATAATGTAGAAGCCGCCGTATCCAAAATCTCTCAAGAAGCTGAACTGGAAGATCCGGCTGAAGACTTCTATCGTCTGTTTAATTTCAATGGCGACATTCTTTTCACCACCGATATGTCCGCCTGGGGGACGATTGGCAAGCAGGATATCCTGCGAAAACTGCAAAATGAAGGGTCGACTTCCCTCATCCAAACCTTGTCCGTCGAGGAGCGCGATGACAAGGCCCGTATGATAACCGCCATTGTCGGCCCGGATACCGTTTTGCAGATCGGTGAAAGCCTGGAAGAGGTGGACGAATATCTGGATATTTTTCTGCAATTGTTTTCGATACTAATTATCAGCCTGATCATCGTGTCCAGTATCATCGGCTGGCTGCTGGCCCGGCGGGCCACGATGGACATGCAAGCCGTCACTGAAACGGCTGAAGAAATATCAAACGGCGCCTATGATCGACGGGTTCAGATTAAAGGGCATCTCAAAGAAATTGAGCGGCTGGGCGCCACATTTAACCGCATGCTGGATCGTATTCAAAGTTTGCTCAAATCCATGAAAGAAATTAACGATAATATTGCCCACGACTTAAGAAGCCCTCTGGCCAGAATTCGCGGCATTGCCGAAATGAGCCTGCTCAGGGAAAAAGATATTGACGAATACAAAGACATGGCTGCCAGCACAATTGAAGAGTGCGACACCCTGATCGATATGATTAATACCATGCTGGACATCACCGAAGCAGAGGCCGGCGTCAATGGCGATATAGATGAAGAATTTGAGCTGGTGGAACTCATCCGCGAGGCCTGTGAACTGTTTCGTCCCATCGCCGAGGCCAAAAAGATAAATTTGAAAACCGAACTTCCTGAATCTCTGGCAGTGACGAGCAATCGCAGAAAGGTGCAGCGGATCGTAACGAATCTGCTGGAAAATGCCATTAAATACACCCCCATGTACGGTGCCGTTTCGGTCTCCGCCGAGGTGCAAAACGGAGAGGTTCGAATTGAATTTGAAGACACCGGCATGGGCATTTCCGAAAATGACTTGCCCCATATCTTCCAACGTTTTTATCGTTGTGATCGCAGCCGGTCTCAGGGCGGCACGGGTCTGGGGCTCAGCCTGGTCAAGGCCTACACAGAATCCTTAAACGGCAGCATTCAAGTGGAAAGCACCCTCAATCAGGGCAGCCGCTTTGCCCTCCGATTCGTGCGCTAACCATTATCCCCTCAATCATTTCCCATGTCATTTTGTTTTCCAATGTAGAGGAGGAATCTACCCCCGCCCGCCGAAAAGGCCTAGCGGCGAAGTCCCTATTATTCACCCCCATCGTCCTTACCGCCATTCTTCGCCTACATTATCAAATCGTAATTTTGACGTAATCTTCCGGTAAAATTTGCTGGCTATACTCGGATGCCAGAGTCGGAGGTTGTTTTCGAGCGATTCCTGAAAACGACTCTCTGGACCTCATTGTGGACAACAGATTTTGTATCTTTGAGGTAGCCGGATGGATTCTGCAGTCATAAAAAAATCAAAAAAACGTGCGAGCTGCCGCTTAAAGACATTTATAACCGCCGTCGTCCGGTCTCCCGGAATCTTTCATTTCATCTGGATACCGTGCAGTTTGATCATTATGGCAACCGGACTGACAACTGCCCTGGGCGCTGAGGTCAGTGATGTGGTCATCGACACTTCCCGGGATCATCTGCTGTTATCCGTCAAAATCCGCGATGTCGGCACCGGTGAAACCCATGCCGCTCCGGCTGCAGACGTTTCGGCCACTATTATTTTTTCGATTGCCCTGTATGAAGTTAAAACCCTCTGGTTCAACGAAAAAATGGCGCACCATACCGCCACCAATACCATCATGGGCCACCCGGGAAAAAATGAATTTCGCCTGCTGCGCTCCTGGGACAGCGGACCGCCGCTAAAGATTGACGCTTTAAATCAGGCCCGGCTCCTGATGACTGAGATCAGCAAACTAAGGGTGATGCCGTTGGTCGGGCTTGAGAAGGGCCGCACCTATCAGATCCGCGTGCGGGCCGTTTGCCAGGATAAAAACGCTCTTATTTTCAGCGCGTCGGAGTGCTTTAAAACCGACTGGCATACCGTGGATTTTATTTTCTGAACGATAATGCAGGCCGGATGACCATTGCCTGCTGGATCATAATAGAGTTTCTATTAACCCGGACGCTTTTTGATTATGAAATGTCCACCACCATCAAACAGGAGGCAATTATGGTTTTCGAAATGGATAAGAAAAAATCCGCAGTTTTGACGCTCAGGATCGGCGTTGTCTTGCTGGTCATTTTGTTTATCGTTGTGCTCGGCCCCGGCCTGCTCGATCTGGACAGCAGCCAGGCGCTGGCCAAAAAAAAGGGGGGGCGTTTTTGTTCCCAGACCGCCACAGCGGCTTACAAGGCCTGCCTCAATGAAACACAGGATGATTACAATATCGCTGTCGGCAACTGCATCAATGTGTCAGACGGCGGGGAACGGGCCGATTGTTACCGGGAGGCCAAGGCGGATCGCAGGGAAGCCATACGGGAGTGCAAAGACCAGCGGGCAGCCCGTCGGGACGTTTGCGAGGATCTCGGCCAGGACCGCTATGATCCCACGCTGGATCCAGCTGATTTTGTTGCTGACCCGCTGCAGATCGGTGGTGCCGTCGCCCCAAATCCTTATTGGCCCCTGGTTCCCGGCACAACCTGGACTTATGAAAATGAGGAGGGCGGGGAGACTATCATCGTGGAGGTCTTAGATGAGATCAAAGAAATAGAATATCCCGCTGATTCCGGCCAGTTTTTCAACTGCATCGTCGTCAACGATGTGGTCACGGATACAGACGGCGGCGATGTCATCGAAGACACCCTGGACTGGTATGCCCAGGACCTGGACGGGAACGTCTGGTATTTCGGCGAAATTGCGCAAAATTTCGAAGACGGTGAGCTGGTCGACATCGAGGGCTCCTGGACAGCCGGTGTGGACGGCGCCAAGCCGGGAATCCTGATGTGGGCCTACGACA
>JASFIG010000205.1:0-8171 GCA_050122795.1 Desulfobacterales bacterium | reverse complement strand
ACAACAATGAGATCCGATTCCTGAAAGGCACGGCTGCTATGGGCTCCCAGCTCGATCTCGATATCCATATGACGCAGCTGTGCGACCGTGTCCCCGAGGGCAGCCTCATTAGCGGTGTCGGTCGCCACAATACGCGCACCCTGTTGATGCAGAAAGCGGGCGGCCGCAAGCCCGGTGCGGCCAAGACCAACAACGACCACATTTTTGTCTTTTAATTGCATGTTTAATTAGTTCAATTGGTTTTATTCGTTTAATTCGTTTAGGTATTCAGATTGGCGAAAACCAATTTAACCAATGTAACCAATCAAACAAATAAAACGCTTTTACCTCAGCTTAAGCGTACTCATTGCCAGCAGCGCAAGCGCAATGGCAATTATCCAAAAGCGGACGATGACCTTCGGTTCCGGCCAACCTTTGAGCTCAAAGTGATGGTGCAGCGGGGCCATTTTGAAAATTCGGCGGCCGCTGGTCATCTTGAAAAAGCTCACCTGAAAGATGACCGACAACGCCTCAATTACAAACAGGCCGCCCACCAGCACCAGCAAGATTTCCTGTTTGGTGATCACAGCAACGGTGCCCAGAGCTGCACCCAGCGAAAGCGAGCCGACATCGCCCATAAAGATCTGTGCCGGGTAGGCATTAAACCATAAAAAGCCCATGCCGGCGCCGGCCAGGGTGCCGCAAAATATGGCCACTTCGCCGCTGCCGGCCACGTAATTGATCTGCAGGTATTCTGAAATTTTGACATGACCGGCAACATAGGCAAAGAACATATAGGTGGCAGCCGCTATGACCACCGGTCCGATGGCCAGACCGTCCAGGCCGTCGGTCAGGTTGACGGCATTGGATGCCGCTACAATTACCAGGGCGGCAAAAAAGATGTATCCCCAGCCAAGGTCAGGTGAAAGCTTCTTTAAAAACGGTATGGTCACCTCGGTGGAAAAATCCGGGCTGGCGTAAACCAGCGATCCGGCGATAATCGCCAGAGCGATTTGCAGTCCGAATTTTTTGCGAACCGACAGGCCCTTGCTGCGTTTTTTGATCTGCATCAAATAGTCGTCCACAAAGCCTACCAGGCCATAGCCGATGACGACAAACAGCATAATCCAGACAAAGTAGTTGGTCAGATCGCTCCACAAAAGTGTCGACACCACCGCTGAAAACACAATCAACAGACCGCCCATGGTGGGGGTGCCGGCCTTGGACAGATGGCTCTCGGGTCCGTCGTCCCGAATGTATTGTTTCACCTGCATTTCGCTAAGCTTGCGAATGATCCACGGCCCGAGCAAAAAACAGATCAAAAAGGCCGTCAGGCTGGCATAAATGGTCCGAAACGTAATGTAGCGAAATACGTTAAAGACCGACAGCGTCGTGTGTAGCGGATATAGCAGGTGGTATAGCAATTAATCGTTACCTTTATCCTTTTGGTGACAAAATACCTTAATTGAGGTATTCGCGTACTCCCAACAATTGAATATTTAAAATTTAAGATTGAATATTGAAGGTTCGCCTGCGGTGGATCTATTTTAAATTTGTTGCTTCAGAGTAATTAAGGATTTGCATGACCGATTTTTCAATATTCAATAATCAATCTTCAATATATTTTGAGCGCTACCCGCCCGCCTCGCCCGTCCGCCGCAATCTGCATATGCGTGAGAGCGGGACAGTCAACAGCGATGGCGGGCAGGCAGCAGCAGCCCTTCTTCGTTATTGGTTATTTGTTATTGGTTATTCGGTATCAGTTATTTGTTATTCGATTTTTTTTGCTACTGAGAGTCGCTTTTTCTAATAACGAATAACTATTAACCAATAACTCTTTACGATTAAGCCTTCGGCTCAATCTTTGCCCAGCTTTTGAGCTCTTTGACAACGGTTTCCATCCGGGCGCCCCGGGAACCTTTGATCAAAACCCAATCTCCGGACTTCAGCGATTGCTTGAGTGTGTCGATGATTTCATCCCGGGTGCCGGTAAATATATCCGCCGGCTTCATTTTGGCTTTTATGGCACCGGCAGCCACAGCACCTGCATAATCACCGCTTACCAACAGTTTATCGATGTTGGCGGCTGCCGCCCATGCACCCACCTGTTTGTGGAGCGCTTCCGACTGGTCTCCCAGCTCGAGCATGTCGCCGGCGACAAACAGGCTGCGGTTGTTGCGCCGCAATATCCTCAGGGTCGTGATGGCAGCTTTCATCGATTCGGGGTTGGCATTATAAGTGTCATCGATGATGTGGATTCCGTTAGCCGTCTGAAAAATATCCATGCGGCCCCAGACCGGCTCAAAGCTCTCCAGACCGGCCTTTATTTTCGCGGTCGACAGCTTGAGCAAGTATCCGACCGCGGCTGCAGCCAGTGCGTTCAGAACCATAAATTGCCCCGGGACACTCAGGGTGACCGTCACGTGCTCGTCCGGCAAATGCAGCCTGAATGCAATGCCGCTTGTTCTTTCGTTTACCGCCGTGGCCCGTATATCGGCATTCTTGGACAAACCAAATAAGAGCACTTCCCGCTCCGTGCGGCTTGCCATCTGATAGACCCTACGGTCATCGGCGTTCAGTACGGCTTTGCTCCCGGCTTTAAGATGTTCGATCAGTTGCTCTTTTTCGCGCATGACGCCATCCAGGGAACCCAGACCTTCCAGGTGCGCCGGGCCCACATTTGTAACGACGCCGATATCCGGGGCACAAATTCGGGCCAGGCGTGCGATTTCTCCAGGGCTGTTGGTGCCCAGCTCGACCACCGCCTGCTCATATTCAGCGCTCAGCCGGAGGAGGGTCAGCGGTACACCGATCTGATTGTTATAATTGCCGATGGTGGCCAGGGTCTTGTATTTTTGAGCCACCACCTGCGCAGTCATCTGCCGGGTTGTGGTTTTGCCGTTGGAGCCGGTTATGGCCGTCAGCGGCACATCGGTTCGCAAACGATGATAGGCCGCCAGGTCGCCCAGTGCCCGGGTGGTATCGGCAACGGCCACGCAGGCGATTTGACGGGTCTGCCAATCGGCAATGGGCAAGTCTGCTGATTTTTCCCGGCTGACAATCAGACCGCCGACACCCAGCTGAATGACGTCGTTTACAAAAGTATGCCCATCATGAACCTCACCGGCAATGGCAACAAACACATCGCGGGGCGCAATGTCACGCGAATCAATGCCAATGTTTTCAAATCTCTGCATGGGATCACCACTCAATAATTCACCGCCGGTGGCTTTGAGGATGTCAGCTAATGTCCATGCTAAAGATGGTTGGTTGTTCATGGTCCGTTGTCCGTAGCTCATCGGCTAAAGGCATCGGGTTCAACGCTCGGGGTGGACGGAGTCTTTTCCGTGTGCCCTGCGCCCTGCGCCGTGTGCCTATTTTTACAATTCATCGAGTGCTTTTTTGGCTTCCTCACGATCATCAAAGTCAATGGTTGCCAATCCCAATATTTGATACGTTTCATGGCCCTTGCCGGCAATCAGCACGGTATCGCCCGGTTTGGAAGCTTCAATTCCCAGCCGAATGGCCTGTTTGCGGTCGGCCTCGACCACATAGCCTTTATTTTTGAATCCATTTCTTAAATCAGCCGGCTGGTATCTCCGGCCCCTGGCTTTTTGAGCCCCTTCGATGATGTGATCGATGATCACCATCGGATCCTCGGTACGCGGGTTGTCCGATGTTATAACGGCCAGGTCGCAGAGGCGCGCAGCGATTTCACCCATCAGCGGCCGTTTTTCATTATCGCGGTCACCGCCGCAGCCAAACACGCAGATGATTTTGTCTTTCATCACCGCCTTGAGGGCCATGATCACATTTTTGAGCGCATCGGGTGTGTGGGCATAGTCGACGTACACATATCGCCCGATCTTGTTTTCAATAAACTCCAGACGCCCCGGAATGGCTGAAACAGCCTCGATTCCGGATTTCACATCCATGTTTGACATATCCAGCGCCACCCCGACTCCGGCTGCGCAGAGGATATTTTCAAGATTGTGCTCGCCGACCAGCCGGGATTTAAAATCAAATTTGCCGCCCGGGGTCTCCAGTTGGCCCGTGATACTGCCGGGCCCGTAAACCGTGTTCTGAGCACGAATGGTTGCATTTGGCGCCCGACCGATTGTCAACACCGGAACGGTCAGTTTTTGTGCTAATTCTTCACCGCTGGCATTGTTGCAGTTGATAACGGCAAGTGCCTGCGCGCGTTTGGGCCCTTCAACCAGGTAGTCCGTAAAGAGCCGTTGCTTGCTCAGCCAGTAAGATTGCATGTCGCCATGAAAATCGAGATGATCCTGGCTCAGGTTGATAAACACCGCCACATCAAACCAGCAGCGTCTGATGCGCTGCAGGTCTATCGCATGAGATGACGCTTCCATGACCACATAACGGACACCACTGCGCCGCATATCGTCTAAAATTCTTTGCAGGTCCAGCGATTCGGGTGTCGTGATCGGGTTGTCAAAGGTTTTGCCGGCATAACGGTAATTAATGGTCCCGATGACACCCACCGCCAACCCGGCCTGCTGCAGAATGCTTTCCACCAGGTAGGCGGTTGTGGTTTTGCCGTTGGTTCCGGTTATACCGATGACCGTTAAGTGCCCCGATGGATTACCATAAAAGGAAGCGGCAATATCTGCCAGCGCCAGACGGCTGTCGGCAACTCGCAGGTTGGGTATTTGGCCGCCGATCTGTTTTTGCGAAACAACGGCAACCGCGCCTCTTTCGATGGCATCTTCAATGAAATCATGACCATCGGCAGAGTGGCCGGCGATGGCCACAAACAGCCCGCCGGGTCTGACTTCCTGCGAACGATAATGAACCGATGCGATCTGAGGATCGAGGTCTTTATCAGCGCCTGTGCGCTCAACAGATAATGGTTTGACAGCCTTAATCAGATCCGACAGTTTCACCCTCGGGCCTCGATTCTACCCGAAGTCGCAAATTGCTTGGTGCCGCTTTCGGGCGGTATGTTCAGGTAATTTAAGGTTTCGCGGGCAATCCGCTGAAACACCGGTGCGGCAACCGTTCCGCCGTGATACTTTCCCTGGGGTTCATCGATGATGACGACGATCGCCAGTTTGGGCTTTTCAGCCGGGGTAAACCCGACGAAAGAGGCAATATAGTTGCTCTTCGAATAGGTTCCGTTTTCATCCAATTTGCGGGCGGTACCGGTTTTGCCGCAGACCGTATAACCTTCCAGAGCAGCATTGACACCCGTGCCGCCCTCGGTGATGACGGTTTTCATGATGGCCCTGACGGTCCGGGCGGTGCGGGCCGAGATGACCCGTCTGACCGTTTGCGGCTGAAATTGCTTTATGGGCTCATGATGTTGATCTGTTATGGCCTGTACAAAAAAAGGCTTCATTAAAACGCCGTCGTTGGCAATGGCAGCAGCCGCCGTAATCAGTTGCAGGGCGGATACTGAGACACCATAGCCAAATGAAATGGCGCCGGTGTCAATCGTGGTCCAGCGTTTGTAAGGCGTCAGGCTGCCGGCGGATTCACCGGGGGAATCGATTCCGGTTTTGGCGCCGAAGCCAAATTTGCGATACATCTTGTAAAGCCGTTTGCGACCGAGTTTCTCGCTGACCTTTACTGCGCCGATATTGCTTGAATATTTGATGATCTGTTGCAAAGACAGCCAGCCGTGTTTTTTGATGTCGTGCACCACATTGCGACCAATTTTATAGGCGCCGTTTTCGCAGAAAAAAATATCATGGGCTTTGATGTTGCCGGATTCAATGGCTGCGGCCGCGCTGAATATTTTCATCGTTGATCCCGGCTCGAATGGATCGGTGATGGCGCGGTTACGCCACAGCTCTTTGTTGAATTCCGTGTAAGCGTTCGGGTTAAAAAGTGGTGCATGCGCCATCGCCAGGATTGCTCCGGTCGAGGGCTCCATGACAATTGCGATACCGGACCGGGCAGTGTATTCTTTAACGGTTTCCTCCAGGGCGCTTTCAGCAATATATTGAATGGCGCGATCGATGGTCAGAATGATATTATGGCCGGTGTTGAGGCCGGCTGCTGCCTGCTGCTCATTGAAAATGTTGCCCAGCGCATCTTTGTAAACCATCTGATTACTGTTGGTTCCTCTCAGGTAGCGGTCATAGGCAAACTCGATTCCCTCCAGCCCATAGCCGTCAAGGCCGGTAAATCCCAGGGCCTGGGCCGCCAGCGTTTTATTGGGGTAAAAACGGTTGCGCTCGGGCACAAATTCGATTCCTGCCAATGCCAATTTCCTTACAGCAGCGGTCTCTTTCGGGTTGGCCTGGCGCTTGATCCAGACAAAGGGGCTTTTGGCCTTCAGTTTCTTATAGATTTTTCGAGAATCCGTTTTTAATACCCCGGCCAGTGCTTTGGCGGTACGCTGCGGCTGCTCGATGCGGGACGGCCGCGCAGCTATCGAAGTGACGTCGATCGTCACCGCCATCTCTCTTAAATTGCGGTCATACACGCTGCCGCGCTTGCCGACAGATGTCTGTGATTGCTCATATTGACGCGAGGCTTTTTGAGCCAGCCACGGACTGCGATACACCTGCAGATATACGGCTTTGGTGCTAATCACCACAAACAGGGCGATGAAGGCCAATCCCACCAATAAAACCCGCAATCGCATGTATTTATTCGTCATGGCATTTATGTTTTTTCACCACGAAGACACGAAGTACACGAAGAAAAAATTTTTTGTTATGATTCTTTTTGATCTTTGTGCCTTTGTGGTTAAGTTTTTTTCATGTTTCGTGTTTCGATTCTTTCGTGCTTTCGTGGTAAATTCATCAGGATTACTTCAATCTATCCGGGTTAGGGTATGATGATCATCTGTTTACTGGTCGGCGCGATCAACCCCAGCTGCTGCTTGGCAATTTTGGAAATTCGTTTGGGTGATTTGAGCCGCGCCAGTTCGATTTTCAAGCTATCCTGATGGGCGACCAGTTGCTGTTGCCGGACCTTTAGTTCGGAAATCTCATATCGGGTCTGTATGCTCTGCACCCGGCACCAGGTGTAAAAAAGCAGTTCAGCGATAAAAAGTCCCATAATTATAAGACTGACAGCTAGTACTTTCGGGTTGCGTGTCCTTTTTTTTCTGCTTTTTCTGCGCTTCATGGGCTCACCGCATGTGAAAGACGCTCAAAGCGTTGAAACCAAAACGACCAGAGCGAACCATAAAATAATCTGAGCCAGGTAAATAATCTTATCAAATAGTGCCATCTGCGTTTTTCTGCGTCTTAATTTAATCTCCAAAGTTCACCGCTTGCTGCAAAATCTGAACTTCAAAAACGATTTACGAATCAACGAATTAACGAATTTAATCTACGGATTAAATTCTAACAGCTGCCCTGAGCCGGGTGCTGCGGGCCATGGGATTACGGGCAACTTCGGCCGCTGTCGGCCGCACTACTTTTTTTGTCAATGAGCGCATCACCGGCTTTTTACCGCATACACATTGCGGCACCTTCGGCGGGCAGATGCAGCCTTTTTCCATTGCTTTGATCTGTCGCTTGACAATCCGGTCTTCAAGCGAATGAAAAGACAAAACGCACAGCCGGCCGGCCGGGTTCAGCCAGTCAGCCACCCCGGCCATAAAATGGCTGAGCACCTCGAGCTCCCGGTTGACCGCAATCCGCAGGGCCATAAATATCCGCGTGGCCGGGTGGATGCGTCCCTCCGCAGCTTTACGGCGGCGGACCGCCTCGCTGACAATCCGGACCAGTTGCCGGCTGGTCTGGATTTTCTCCTGCCGGCGCCGTTTAACAATGTTGCGGGCAATCTGTTTGGACCAGCGCTCTTCGCCCAGGCTTCTGAACATCTTTCGAAGCGCATCCTCATTCAAATCGTTTATCAGATCTGTAGCCCGGGTTGCAGAGCGCCTGTCCATGCGCATATCCAGCGGTTCATCTTTCTGGAAGCTGAATCCCCGGCCGCTGCTTTCGAGCTGATGCAGTGACAATCCGAGATCGAGTAAAATGCCGTCAACGGCATCGATATTTATCTGGGCTAAGTATCGGGGCAGATTTTTGAAATTGCCATGGAAGAGGTGGATATTCGATGAATAGGATTGCAGGGCTTTCTGAGCGTTTTTGATGGCGTCGATGTCCTGGTCGATTCCAATGAGCAATCCGTCCGGCAGAATGCGCTCACATATGGCTTTGGCATGACCTGATCCACCCAGAGTGCAGTCAGTGTAGGTTTTG
>JASFIG010000204.1:0-8205 GCA_050122795.1 Desulfobacterales bacterium | reverse complement strand
CTGAAATAGAATTAGCGATGCAATAAACTAGTAAAGTTACAGTATCTGTAGAAGGATTTCAAGCGTTCAAATTAAAAAATAAAAACGATCGCATCCCGTAAAAAGGCTATTGTTTCATTTTTAATTTGAAACGCTCGACTCAGGAATCCAATAGGCTGTCTATATCAATTCGGCCGCTAATTTCTTTTTCATTCCTGGGCCGCGCCGCCACAAATTGCTCAAATCCAAATGATTTCAAAATGTTAACAAGTTTACTGCGGTATTCGTTAAATGGAAAAGCGTATATCCTGGGCTGCATATTTAAATTCTGCTCAAACCAGCGCAGGCAGAGCTCTGTATCATATTTGATAAAATCTTCCCAGTCAGTTTGGGATCTGGCGATCAATTTCCCGCCGTTAACCTCGATGCCCTTGAAAGCCAGCTTGGAGCGAATGCTGAATTCTTCATGGGGAATTTCTCTGGCCGCCTGGATGCGTTCAAGCTTCCAGGGGCTCAGCGCCTTTCGTTTGTGCGGCAAGGAGCGGGTTAGAATCACATCATGAAAGTGGCTGTGGGCCCCGATGTCAACATTTTCATGCCGACTGAGGGCCTTCAGTTCATCAACATTCATGAAATGATCAAAGCGGCCTTCGGCAAAAGTTCGGTACATATACTTTTTGGATTTGATATAGGGCAAATACCGTCCGTTGAAAACGGGTCTGACTGCACCGGGCTTAATCATAGAAGTCGCAATAAAATAAGTGAGCTTTTCAGGATGATCTTTAAAAAATTGAAAATAATAATATTGAGAAAAAAGCCCATCATCGAAGGTCAGCCGGTAGGCCCCCAGGTTCAAATCAAAATATTCTTTGCGAACGTCGTGAATTGTCAGAATTTTCATGTCGTATCAGTCCGCTTCCGGTAATCGCAGGGCATTGATTTCATGAAGCTGCAGGCCGCTTTTATAAATAACCAGCCAATGTAAATTGCGGGATTTAATTAAAGCGGATTCACCCGGCGCATAGATCCGATTGTAAAGACGATATATTAAATTCTTAATCACCCCTTCGTGGGTGACGACCAGGATGGTGCTGCCGGGCCATTTGCGGGCAGCAGCCACCAGGGCGTTATGACTTCTTTGCCACACACGGATGCGATCTTCTCCTCCAGGTGGGCAAAACAGCCAGCCGGATCTTCTGCGTTCATCGAGCTTATGCAATTCTTCATATTTAATGGTATCGGTTGGTTTAGCAGTCCACTCACCCCAGTCCTGCTCTCGCAGCCGCGGATCGGCTTCAAACGGAATCTGCAAGTGATGGTTAATGATAGCAGCAGTATTCACAGCCCGCCCCAGATCACTGCCCAGGATGCGATCCCAGGCCAGGCTTTTCAGATGACGCCCCCAGGCATCGGCTTCTTTTTTACCGCTGTCCGTCAGGGCAGAATCGCCATGCCCCTGAATCCGGCTTTCCCGATTCCAGTGGGTTTCGGCGTGTCGAATGAGGCCGAAGCGGGTGGTGGTTTCTTCAGAAGGCATTTCTATCACTTAATGTATGAGTCTGTCTGCCCACAAATCAGACAAGAATTTACGCCATGGAATAATTCGAATATCTCCTACGATCCGCTCCTCTTTCTCGTTGCAGACAACCAGGGCCAAACGGGGTGCGTATAGATCCTTAAATACACGCAGAGGACGCAAATCCCTGTTATCGATACGATTAACCCCCTTGACTTCGATGGCCACCTCCCCATCACCTAAAACAAAATCAACTTCCAGACCGGATTTTGTTCTCCAAAAATTGATTCTAAAGCCCACCTCTCGGTAGGAATTATAAGCAGTGATTTCCGTGAGAATGAAGTGTTCGAACGACTTTCCAAATGCTTCGCCTTTTTCTTCTGCAATAACGCGTTTGGTTAGTGATCCGGCCACACCGATGTCAAAAAGGTAAAACTTAGATGCTCTGCTGATGACTTTGCGGTCTTGATGCCTCTTAAAGGGTTCAACAAAGTTGCCCACCAGAGTGTCAACCAAAATGTGATAGTACTCTTTTACGGTTTTCGAATCCACACCGCACTCTCTGGCGATGTTAGAAAAATTCGTGAGCTCCCCGTGTGAATAACCCATCGCATCAAAAAATCTGGAAAAAGCGGGGATGTTACGCGTCAGTCCCTCGTCAAATACTTCTTCTTTCAGATAATCGCGCGTATATGCGTTCAACGACTTTTTATAGTTTTTTTGAAGATAATGAGCCGGTATTAGACCGCTATTCAAAATTGTCACCAAATCCGGGTTTTTTAATTCAGGGGTAACCAGCGGAAACATCTCAAAGCGCCAGGCCCTTCCACCCAACAAATTAGCCTTACCTCTTTTAAGCTTGCGGGCACTGGAACCGCATAAAATAAATTGCAGTCCTTTGTTCTCAATTAACCAGTGCACTTCATCCAGAATCTGCGGAACTTTCTGAACCTCATCAAGGATGATCGGATGCTTCAGCACCCTGTTTTCCTTTGCCAGGATCTGTTCACGCAATAAAGCGGGTCTCTTAGAAAAATCTAGAAATAAATCCGTCTGCAGAAAATCATAGGTCAAACTATTGGGAAACCTGGTTTTCAGATAGGTAGATTTCCCGGTTTTTCTTGGTCCCCATAAAAATGCGGATTGTCCTGGCGGTAGATCTATATTCAAAATTCTGGAAATAATTTTCATTTACGGAATATACTCCGAAAAAGTTAGACTAATTCGGAATTTATTCCCATTTAGAAAGAATGTCAAGAAAAAGATGAATGGGTTGGCCTGTACACATTTCGAATGCTGGAATTCTGGAGTATTGAAGCAATGAAGTATTGTTTGTAAGGATATTCAATGTCAATCTCTATAATTGGCCGTTTGAACGACGGCCTGCAGAATGTGGTCTATTTGTAGATAGTTTCGATTCAGGTCATGGTTTTGGCGGACATAGGCTTGAGCGGCCCGGCCCATCCGGCGGCGCAGTTGGGCATCATTTAAAAGCCGGGCAATGGCTTCTTCAAAGGCTTTGGTGTCGAAAGCCGGGACCAGTAAACCGGTGATACCGTCATTTACGGCTTCCGGTACGCCGGCATTATCAAAAGCAACCACCGGGAGCCCGCAGGCCTGGGCTTCGAGAAAAACCATGCCCAGGGATTCCCGGATCCCGGGAAAAACAAACAGATCGCCGACGCTGTAATAGCGGTACATTTTGCCGCGGTCAATGCGACCGACAAAACGAACGCGCTGCGGCAAATGTTCGTCGGCCAATCGTTTCAGTTTTTCCTTCTCTCTACCATCGCCGGCAATTACCAGCCAGAGCGGATGACCCCGCCGATAAAGCTCACCACAGGTTCGAATCACCCAGGTCAGACCTTCGGTTTTGACATCCCGCCGAAACATGGCCGCCGAAAAAACCACCGGATCATCATTTAAATTCAACGTCTTCCTGATCTGGGTTCTGGCCCCGGCATCAAAGCTGAAATCATCCGCAATTAAACCCGGAGCGATATAGGTAATTTTATTTTCCGGTATGAGACGTTTTAAATTGAGCAAATCAAGCTTTTTGTTGGTAAAAATATGCCGCGCGGCACAGAGGATATGTCTGTTCAGATAAAATCCGGGGCAGGTTTTCCAGGCGCGCTGTCGCTTTGTGGAATAGATGCCCTGGAATATGACATATGGAATACCCAACCGATGAGCTGCTGCCGCCCCTAAAAGATCGGGGGCTTTGTAATAGCTGTGGTAAGTAAACCACAGGTCCATGCCTTTGCCGGAATTTTTGCGAACCACCTGTAGCGTTTCTTGTAGCAAATGCGGCCATCGCCACGGTTTCCAATAAATCCAGCGGCAACGAAAATCGCTCACCGGAATCACCTGATGCCCCTGTTCATTCAGGTAAGAAAAAAGGCCTGCTGCTGTGACTAAATCACCGGATGGATGGGCGTGCGAAAGGGGTTTAAACGGTGTATAATAACAGATGTTCATCCGGATGAAGCCCGCAAGGAGGCATTACTGAAATTGGCTTCCGATGGAAGTTCATAGGCATCGGTTTTGTCGACTTCGATACCTTCAGGCGTAACCAGTACATCGAGTTCGGTACGCTTCCACGTCGCCCGGGCCTGCTCGATCGTATCCACCAACGGTTCCTGGCAGTTAAAAGACGTATTCAACAGGAGGGGGCAGCCAGTCTTGTCCCGCCATGCCGTTAATAACTTAAAGATAAAGGGATCGTCCTGAGCATCGACAATCTGGGGCCGGCTGGTGCCGTCAACATGGGTGATGGCAGGTACCTGTTCGGCATCGGTGGGGATAATATAGGACATGTACTTGCTGGGCACACCCCAATCCCCGAGCACCATCGGTGCAAACGGCCGGTACCATTCGCGATGCTTGACTCGCTCGTTTAAGCGATCTTTACCGTCGGGGATGCGCGGGTCAAGAAGAATGCTGCGATGCCCCAGTGCGCGCGGCCCCGATTCGGCACGCCCATAACATAGACCGACGCTTTTTCCCTCTTCCAGAAATCGAATGATATCTGCGATCACATCGGTGTGTAGATCGCCGACATCGGTTCCCAAATAAGGACTCCATGCTTTCGGCACCCGGGGCTGCTCCAAGACATGATGCCAGACAAACAGGGCCTGGCCCAGACCGATACCGCCGTCGTGGGGCTGAGCCGGCACCCAGGTATCTTCAAACAGCCCGCTTTGATGAACGGCTGTATTAGCAATGCAATTCATCGAACAGCCGCCCGTTAAAACCAGATACTTAGAAGGGTGCCAGGATTTTACGCGGGCGGCAGCCTCCAGATAAAATTCGGTGGTCAGCACCTGCAACGATGCGCACAGGTCCTGCGCAAATTGGCTTTTGGGATCAAGTTTTACGACCCTCAGTTTGCCGGATTCGTCCCTCGGATAAGGTGAAAACGGATGGTAGAGCATCTGCTGCCGCAAAACGTCGATAATTTCATCCCGCGGTGTGCCGTAGCTGGCAAGGCCCATCAATTTACCGGCACCCTCCAGGCGCTTCATTCCAAAATTATACTCACCGATGGAAGCCCACGCCCGGCCGATGTTGAGCTGCAGCCGACCGACGCCTTCATAGCCCCAGCCGTATTCGATCTGGGGGATCTTGTTGCCGCTGCCATAGGCCAGGGCACACATCTTGAAGTCGCCGCCACCGTCTGCGGTCAGAAGGCATGCTTCCTCAAACGGTGCGGTAAACAAAGCACCGGCCACATGCGCCAGGTGATGGTCGACGGCATAGCCATCATACCAGCGGCCAAACAATCGGATACGATGTTGGCTGTAACGGTATTCAACCGGCCCAACCCAGCCATCTTTGAGATATTCAGGGTTGGCCTCATAGGTGTTGCCCTTGAGGTCCCACTGGTAATGCCGGCCATCCAGGGTTGGCCTTGCCTGGGGGCATATGACGACAACATCAATGCTGTCGGGTGTCCAGCCGTACGCCTCCAGGATCGGTTCCAGATCCATGACTCCCTGGTCGTGTTTTATGCGGGTTAATCGTTCTTTTTCTAAGACGACAACAGGCTTTCCATCTTCCAGCAGGGCACAGTTGGCATCATGTCCATAAAACAGCGATAGAATCCTCATTTATCCTCCCATCCAATCCAACTCATCAGCGCAGTCGAGTTCAGTATTCGTCATCGGTCTACCAAACCGGGTCGATTCAAAAAAAATAGAAATCGAAGACTTATATGTCAAGCCATGGTTGATCGTTTCGCAATTAGGTTAAGGGCCTTCCGCACAGGTCGGCAATGACATAACCATTGAACGCACCTGGCTTTAAAAGTGTTGACATAACTGATGGGTCGCGGCGTTTTTCCATCTAATCCCTCATTATCGCGGTCAATTTAAAAAAAACTTGCCGACCCTTCGACTTAACTGACATTCGGCGAATTCGGTGCTCTTGTAGCGTCCAAGTCGCTAAAGGCATTGATTTCTTTACGATAAACGGCGGCCAATTCATTTATCAGCTTTTTGTTATCAAAGTCCCGAGCCACCCGTTGTTGGGCTGCAGGTATCATTCGGCTCCTGAGGTCCGCATCGGTCAGCATTCGCAGCATGGCCTCAGCCATTTTTTGGGGAGACCCGGGATCAACCAGTAAACCCGTTGTTCCTGATTGCACAAGTTCGGGGATGGCCGATACATTTGTGGCCACCACCGGCACCCCCATGGCCATACTTTCAAAAAGGACATTGGGGATTCCATCTCGATCACCATTGGGAGCCACTTCACAGCCCAGCACAAAAAGATGCGCCCGACGATAATGCTGCTGAACCACCTCATGGGGCTGGGTGCCGAACCAACGGGTATGAGCAGCCAGATCCAGCTCTTTTATGAGGGCCAAAATTTTGGGGCGATCTTCACCATCACCGATGAGGGTATGCTCAAAAGCAATCCCTTTATCCTTTAAAATCTTCAGGGCTTGATAAACCGTCGGCAATCCCTTTTTGGCAATCAAACGTGCCACGGTCAGAAGTTGAAAGGGCTTTTTTGCTTTTGCAGAATGATCAGCGATCTGAGAAAACAGCTCGGTATCAATGCCATGGTAGACACGATATACAGGGCACCGGGTGTCATTGGCCAGTGTTTTTAAATAACGGCGGTTGTATTCGGTACAGGTGACCACAAATTTGGCCAGCGCCATTTTTTCTCTCAGCTGTCTGGGGTCCGAGGTATAAATATCTTTGGCATGGGCTGTCAAACTAAATGGTAACCCACTGAGCATACTTGCAAACATGGCCACCGATGCAGGAGAATGGGCAAAATGCGCATGCAAATGCAGACTGGGGCGGGCGGGCAACAGACACCGCACCAGATAGCCGGCCTGGAACAAATGCTTGAGGGTGGCCGACTTTCGCGTCCGTGAAAACCGTCGGAGTGCTTTTTTTAATGCACGGGCATAAACGCCAGGTCGCTGGGCGGCCAACAGACAATTATGGACCATCAGACGTGGCAGGGGGCGCAGCAGAGTTTCAGGTAAATAATCGACCCCGGCCTGGATTTGAGCGACGCTTTGATGGGTGAAGTTTTCCCGGGGCTGGCGCATCGAAAACAGATGGATCGGAAAACCCATTTGCTCAAGCAACAGAATTTCATTGGAAATAAAGGTTTCTGAAATGCGGGGATAACCTTTCAGGATCATCCCCAGATAACGCTGGTGGGAACTGTTCATGATCGTTTGGACCTGAAGCCCTGAATGCGTTGCTGCATGGTTTCGATTCCGGTAAAGCGAAACTGTGAAATGGCCTCCAAATAGGGCTCGGAATTTTCCAGGAACGATAAAATTTTGTCCTGCAAAATATTCGGTTCTAATTCGGCCCACGGGATAAAGTCCACCAGGTTATATCGTTTAAAAGCCTGGGCCCGAATCAGTTGTTCCTTGCGCGGCGTTTCACGCGGAATTACCAGACTGGGCGTCCCCTGGCTTAAAATTTCACAGAGCGTATTGTAGCCCCCCATACAGACAGCCAGGTCGCCAGCCGCAAATATTTTTTCCATTTGCCGATAGAAGTGATAGCCCCGCACACCGAGTTTCCGGGCCCGTTTAAATATTTTACGGCGTTTGTTTTTGGGCATAAACGGACCGGTAATCAGCACGCTTTTAAAAGGCAGCGGTTTCGCAGCCGCTTCAAGCATATTCACATAGTTGCGCATCATAAGATAGCCGTCGCCGCCACCGCCGGTGGTGACCACCACCAGCTTTTCCTCGGGTTTGACGCCAAGCTCCTTGCGAATATTGCGCACCGCCTCCGGACCGGGCATCTTGCGTGGAATATATCCCGTAAAGTAAATTTTTTGACTGATCGATTCGGCGATATCATATTCTCTAATGGGATCATAAAACTCGCGATTGCCGTATACCCAAATTTCCGAGTACAGGTTCTGTAGGATTTCATAGACGCCCTTTTGCTGCCAATCTCTTTTTACCGTGGCCGCATCATCCATGATATCTCTCAGGCCCAAAATGGCCCGGGTATCGGGACGCGAACGCTGCAACCATTTGAGGGTCGGCAACACCTCTTTGCGCAAGCCGAGCGGTTCTTTGTCTACGATGAAAAGCTGCGGCTGGAAGGTTTTAGCCGTCGCAGTAATAATATTTTTACGGATATCCAGCGCGTGTCTGGCATTGATTTTAATCGACAGCGGCAGATACTCATCGTTGGTTTTTTTGATCATCCCCGGAATGC
>JASFIG010000203.1:0-8215 GCA_050122795.1 Desulfobacterales bacterium | reverse complement strand
TTATTATTTTTGCTTATTCGATAATGATCCCCGCAAAGCATAGCAAAAATTGAGTTTTAATATGGAAATGAGCAATTTTTTTGATGAGCAAGGCCGCACAAGGGTTTCAGCCCTCGACGTACCTTAAGTACGCCTCAAGCTGAAACCCGCGGAGAACGCAGCTCATCGGGAAAAGGGCCATTTCCCAATGAAATTAAGCTTCGGCGCCCAGATATGCCTTCTTGACGGCATCGCTTTCCATGACTTCTGCGGCATTGCCTTCCGCAATTTTTTCACCATAATTTAAAACCATGACCCGATCGGCTATGCGAAAAAGCTCCTTCAAACGGTGCTCGATCATTATGATGGTTTTGCCTGCCAGTCGCAATTTTTCGATGATGGGCACAATGCTGGCCACTTCGGCCAGACTGAGCCCCGAAAACAGCTCATCCAGGATAATCAAATCCGGTTGCAGCGCGATGGCCTTGGCCAGTTCCAGGCGTTTGAGATAGCCTTGGGGCAACACACTGGCGCTTTTGTAAGCCACAAAGGCATCGCGCTCAAAGCCGACTTCTTCCAGTAGGTCCAGGGCGACCGCATCGCGGTCGCCGTATTTTCCGCCGATCATTTTTTTGACCCGCGGAGAATATAGCGGAATAATCATGTTTTTGTAAGCCGGCAACTGATAGAAGGGCTTGACCATCTGGAAGGTGCGCGCGATCCCCATGCGGATGATTTTATAAGGCGGCAGGCCACTTATATTTCTGCCATTGTAAATGATATCGCCCTCGGCGGGTTTGACAAAACCGGTGATCAGGTTTACGGCCGTGGTCTTGCCCGAGCCGTTGGGGCCGATCAGCCCTAAAAGCTCTCCCTGAGCCAGGTCAAAGTTTAAATCATTGATCGCTTGGACCCCACCGAAGTTTTTATAGAGTCCGGCGACCTGTAGCAGGGGAGACGGCCTCATGCCTAAACCTCCACCCAGCGTTCAAACTGGTGATATTTGCGCTGAATGTAATGGAAAATGCCTTCCGGCAGCGCGACGATAAATACAACCAGAAACAACCCATAGAACACGATGCGCAGCCCTCCGATACCGCGCAGGATTTCTGAAAGCGGCACCAGAATAAATGCGCCCAGAGTTGCTCCCGCCAGGGTGCCGGGGCCACCCACCACTGCGGCTGCAATCGGCAGGATGGAATAATCGAGGGCAAAGACCGGCATGCCGACGAACATATACACATGGGTAGTAAAGGCGCCGGCAAAAGCGCCGACGGCACTGGCGATAAACAGCGCCTGCGCCTTGAACCAGTATATGTTAATGCCCGCGTTCATAACCGAGCGGTCGTTATCGCTGATACCCTTTAAAACCAGACCGTAGTCTGACCCCATCATGCGGCGGAAGCCGAACAGCGCACCCAGCAGGGCACCGACTATTACATAGAGTTCAATCCACCTTGACGCCAGCGGGGTGATTCCGCTTAAGCCTTCGGTGCCTCCGAAGATTTTGGTGGCTTCAACAATCCGTACCAGCATCAGGGGAATGATCAGGGTCACCATGGAAAAATAGATACCTCTCAGCCGCAACACCGGGAGTAAAACCAGCGTGCAAATCAATCCGCCCAGCAGCGAACCCAGCGGAATGCTTACGTACGGCGACCAGCCGAAGTAATGATTCAAGACGCCGGCGGCATAGGCGCCCATTCCGAAAAAAAGGGCCTGTCCGAGGGATATCATGCCGCTTTGCTCCAGGATATCCCAGCTGATGGCCAGTAATGCGAAAACGGCGACATTGAGCAACACCCGTTGCCAGTAGATGCCCAACACCAGCGGTAGCGCCAGGCATCCAACGATGGGTATCAATCTGGGGGCGGCCAGATAGAGCATTTCGCGCCAGGACGACAGGGCAAAAATGTCGCTTGCCCGGGCTTTGATGCCGCGATCGATGCGCTCTTTGCGCCTTTGCCGTGAATTTGATTGCCCGTTGCCCATTAGAATTTCTGATTTCCTTTTTTTGATCCGCTCTTTCAAATCTAGTTGTTTTAAGAACAGACCAGAAGCTTTAACGGTCGATAAAATGCTGCCGTATATTCAACTCCACATTCCGAATTCCGCATTCCAAACTCCAACTTCCGAATTCCTGTCTTTAAATTCGCTCCTCGAGCTCTTTTTGCTTGCCGAACAGACCGGAAGGCTTGATGGTCAATACGATCAGAATTGCCGCCAGACTGACGATCATGGTCCAGTGGGAGCTGATGTAACTGTCTGTAAACCGTTCGGCAAAGCCGATCACGAAGCTGGCGACAATGACCCCGCCGGTACTGCCCAGGCCACCGATAATACACACCGCCAGGGCCTTGATTAACACCTCGTATCCTTCGCCGGGTGCGATGCTGCCCAGTGGAATGATAATGGTGGCGGCGACGGCGGCCAAGCCGGCGCCGAAGGAGACACTCAGTGTTGCGATTCGATCAGAATTGATGCCCAGGCTCAGGGCAGTGCGTTCATCCTGGGCAATACCTCTGAAAGCGAGCCCCAGAGAAGTATGGTGGGTAAAAAACCACAGAAAAACAACCAGGGCCACACCGATAATAACGATTAAGATACGCTGCATGTCGATGTAGGCGCCGAAAATAACAAAGCTGTGGTCGATAAAGACCGGCAGGGTGTACTCAAAGCCCACAAAACCCAGATAGCGAAACAATTCCAATATGGCCAGACCGATACCAAAGGTAGCGATCACCTCTGAAAGCGCCTGGCCCCGCACGCGCAGCAACACAAACCGGTACATCAGTGCCCCGACCAGAGTCGTGATGATGATGGATATAACGGCTGCCAGCAAAAACGGAAGCTCTAAAAGATTCAACAGCATCCAGCTGATGTAGGCGGACATGATATACAGGGCGCCATAGGCAAAATTCGCCACCCCGCTGATGCCGAACGTCAAATTAAAACCGATTGCCAACAACGCTAGTATAACGCTGTTGACCACGGCGTATATTACCGTGCCGATAAGCATTAAACCGATTTCTCCCCTTTTATTCGGACAACTTGGTTAAACCATTTTTTATGCCGCGGCTTAAAGAGTTGAATTTTTGGCAGAAACACATTTGGCGCAATGAGCGCTGAGCGTTCATTGCGCCAGCATATATTCAGATAGGCCGAATGTCCGCCAAAGACAGCATTCACGATCCTTGAATTTTGACGGACTGATGACTTCTATTTTAGAGACTTCAACCCAGGCGGCAGCTGAATTTTGGCCTCGGCAACAGATTCCGGGAACACGATCTTGCGCTGTCCGTCTTCGGTCCACTGAAATACAAGGCCAATGGCGTTTTCATTGGGATCAGTGCCATAAACGGCCTGGTTGCCTTCATCATATCGAACGCGTCCCATAACACCCTTGCGGTCTGTTTTCTTCAATTCCGCTACAATGGCGTCGGGGTCCAGACTGCCGGCACGCTCAATCGCCTCGACCAGAATGTAGACCGATTCGTAAGCAGGTGCAATGCCATGACCGCCTTGAATGGGTTTGCCGAAGGTGCTTTTATATTTATTATAAAATTCCTGGGAGGCGGGCACTTTCGGCGAATAAATGGCGCTGCCCAGCTCAAAAATGCTGTTCATAGCGCCGCCGATTTTACCATCGAATGTTTTCCAGGCTTCTGATCCGGCCAGCGGTGAAATAAATCCAGCCATCAAGGCGGGCACTTTCATGGATTTCCATTGTTTTACCAAAGTACCGCTCTGGGGCATATCAAATATCACCATAATAACCTGGGCGCCCTTGGCCCGCGCCTTCATCAGCGCGGATGAGAAATCAGATGTGCCCGTTGGATAGGCCTCCATGCCCAAAATCTCCCAGCCGGCTTTGTCGAAATACATCTTTTTGACAAATCCTGCTGTTGCCCGGGCCCAGGCGACATCCTGGTGCATCACAAACACTTTATTGAACCCAAATTCCGTATTGATCAAAGCCATGTTGCCAGCCAGATATTTAACCAGATGCACGGCATTCAGGCAGGTTCTAAAAATATATTTATATTTTTCCGGGTTCTCTTTTATTTTTTTCTCAGAACCGGGGCTCATGGCGATCGTACCCAGCATCGGCACTTTGTACTTGGCGATGATGTCCATTCCGGCCATCAGCGCTTCCGAACGGAAGGGCCCCACGACAATGGCAGCCGGTTTCTTTTCCAGGATGATTTTCTCGAGACCCAGCAAAGCCTCTGGCACGGGAACGCCGGGGGCTGCATCCCGCAGGTCGGTTGCGGCGACTTTTAAAAGCCGTTTGGTACCACCGACATTGACACCCCCCTTGGCATTGATTTCACTGACGGCGATTTGAACCGCCTTATGCGCTTCTTTGCCTTCTAAAAAACCCAGTGAGGTGGGGACGCCGATAACGATCGGATCCGCAGCGTAGACAGCCGGTACGGGTATCATCCAGCCAAACACAGCAACCAGCGCAAAACAGATTAAGAAAAGTTTACGTTTCATAAGACGCCTCCTTTTTGTGGGCTTTTTCTCCCGTACTCGAGAGAAAACAGGTTAATGCACTTATTTTGGAAACGATGCTGCGGATTTTACCGCTGCGGAATAACGATGGCATGCGGCACCGAGCGGTTTATGGATGAGAATTGTCTATTGTAACTTTACTGAATAGGCGATTAACCATAATTTGGCAACACTATTTATGGGTCGCTTGTGTGCACGCAACATAGCTATGAAGTAGCTACTCTGTGGTAGCTATATGAACCGCGCAAGGTTGTCAAGAAATTTGTGATGCCATGATGCTTAACCCTTAGAGTTTCTATGGCTACACCCGCCCTTAATTTTGAGCGCAGCTGGTAAATGGTCTAAGAAGCCTTATTTTTGTGAGACCGGCTGAAGGGGTTGGTTCCCGATAACCGTCGCTTATGGTCGCAGGTTTGTTCATTATAATGAACGATATTTGCGCGATATGAAATTATTTTTGTTTTTTCTTTAATAATGTATATTAACTAGAATAGTATTATTGCTTGACAAAACATTTTTGACTGATATTATAGGTCGACCAAAGCGTTCATTGAAGTGAACAATTTACTTGGCGCTTTTATCGCTTTAATCTGTGACGCCGCGGGTGCCTGAAAGAGGAAAACCATGGACAGGAAACTACTGACAATAGATCCGGAAAAGTGCACCGGTTGCCGAAACTGCGAACTCGTTTGTTCGGTCCGTCATTATGGGGTCAGCAATCCCTCTTTGTCTCGCATCCAGGTTGTTAAATGGGAACACATCGGGGTTTATGTGCCCATGAGCTGCCAGCAGTGTGAAGACGCCCCCTGTCTGGAAGTCTGTCCCAAAGATGCCATCTACCGCGACGACACGCTTGAGAGTGTCGCTATCGACCATGACCTCTGTATTGGCTGCAAAATGTGCGTAGCAGCCTGCCCGTTTGGTGCCATGCGATGGAATTCCGGGCGGAGCCGCGTTTTCAAATGTGATTTGTGCGATGGCGACCCGCAATGCGTGCGTTTCTGTTATACCAGAGCCGTTGACTATCAGGCAGCGAATATCGTCAGTACCGCACGTATGCGTCAGGCTGCTGAAAATCTTGCTATAGCAACGCGTCGCTAAATTTATGGTGCCTGCCCTATAAACAGGGTTACAGATATCCGGGGTTCTTGCTGTCCAGATGTACGCGAATAACAAATGAGAATGAACACATAACGCTTTAAAAAAAGCGGGAGGTTTCAGTGAAAATTCAGGTAGAATCTCTCGGGCTGCCTTCACTGTCCAAGTTAATCGGCAAGAAAACCGAACTGCAAATGCCTGATGGGACCGTGGCTGATCTGATTTCGCAGGTTGTTGAGCGCGGCGGCGGCAAGGCACGCAAAATCCTGCTGGACAGCAGCGGTCAGCTGGATATGACCATTCAGGTGATGCTCAATGACGAAGGCTTTGTTCCTCGTGACGAGCTGGCCCGGCAGAAGCTGCAAGACGGCGATCGGGTTAAGATAATGTTACTCGTCGGCGGAGGTTGATCCCCGTCTTTACACTCTGGATAATTTGTTGCCATGAGAAACAAATATTCCAGGCCCTTGCAAAATCACCAGAGCAATACCAAGACAGGGAATCTCGAAATCTTAAATTTGAAATTGTTTCGGATTTCGAGTTTAGATATTCGAATTAAAATATAAATAATTAAGATACATGTCATTGAAAATTAATGTCTTACTTTAGGGTTAATGATAACTGCAATGGCTGTCTGGCATGCTGCGAAAACTGCCCGGCATCGGCATTGGATGTTGCCGATCGGGAAGGCCGGCGGACGCTCAAGCATAATATGGCCAAATGCGCCCGGTGCGGTCAATGCTGGCGGGTGTGCCCCCAGGATGCTATTGAGTTTCAGCATCTGCTGGTCGGCGAATGGGATGATGTCATTTCGCTTGATTTGATCCATTGCCGGATATGCGGCGAAGTGCTGTATTCGCCGGCCTTTCAGCAGAAAATAGACAGCCAGCTGAATTCAACCGGTGAAGCACTTTGTCCCAGGCACCGGCAAAATGCAGCCGCCGCCAAATTGCTTCCTTCGAAAAAGAAAGCATAATTTGAAACGATTAATTTATGCAAAGGGAGAAATAAATGATCGTCGGAGATTTTAAACCGCTGGATGAAATTGTTGCTGCCGTTAAGGATTATCAGCAGGTGCTTGTATTAGGCTGCGGCAGCTGTGTGACCGTATGTCTGTCAGGCGGTGAAAAAGAGGCCGAACAACTGAGCCGTGAGCTTTCTCAGATAAGACATTATCAGGGCCCGCCGCCGAAATTTGTGGTCGGCTGCATTCTCAGGCAATGCGAACGGGACCTGGTGCATGACTATCAGGAAATACCGCCCGGTACCGAGGCGGTGGTTTCGCTGGCCTGCGGTGCCGGCGTTCAAACCCTGGCGGATGAACTCGAGCCATTGCCGGTGATCCCGGCTCTGAATACCACTTTTCTGGGCGCATCGGATAAGCCGGGTTCCTGGACCGAAAAATGTAAAGGCTGCGGAAATTGTATACTCATTCATACCGGTGGCATCTGTCCGGTTGCACGCTGCGCCAAAAGTCTTTTTAATGGACCGTGTGGCGGCTCCAAGGGGGGCTACTGTGAGGTCGGCCAAGGAACCCCGTGCGCCTGGACCCAGATTGTTGCGCGCCTAAAAAAGATGGAAAGACTGCATTGCTATGAAGACCTCCAGTCATTCAAAGACTGGCGGCCGGGCGGGGCATCCGGTGTGCGCAAACGCGTGCGCGCCGGCCTCGGCGAGGGTTCAGGTTCCAATCAACCTAAAAACAGCTAATCTATTATTATGCACGTTTCGAAGTGCTATAATCTTTTGCTTCTGGCTTCTCGCTGCTTGCATCTGGCATGAAGTAGTGAATGTGCAACATAATGAGACCAGGAGCCAGCGGCCAGCAGCCAGAGACCAGAAGCTTTTGAAAGATGAAACCAGACAAACTTGACATACTATCAGTGGGTGTGGATGTCGGAAGTTCAACCAGTCATCTGGTTTTTTCCAAACTTCTGCTGGAAAAAGATGAGCGCTCGGCAACCCGGCGCTTTAAGATTCGGCAACGGCAGATCATCTATGAGGGCCGCATTATCCATACGCCCGTATTGGATGATAAAACACTTGATATTAAGAAGTTAACTGAATTTTTTAAAGCTGAATATAAGCATGCCGGAATTCATCCCAAAGATATCCAGACCGGCGCAGTCATCGTCACCGGAGAATCTGCGCGCAAACAAAACGCGCATCAAATAGCCGAAGCCCTCTCTAATGATGCTGGTAAATTCGTGGCCGCAACCGCCGGTCCCAATTTTGAAAGCTTGATTGCGGCCATGGGATCCGGTGCGGCCGCTCGCTCAAAAGATAACCACAAGACCATATTGTCCTGTGATGTTGGCGGCGGAACGTCGAACATGGCGGTCATTAAAGATGGGCAAACCCTGTCAACGAGTTGCATATCCGTCGGCGGGCGTCTGCTGGGCGTGGGTTCCAACGGAAAAATCTGGCGGATCGATCCGCCGGCCCGGCTGGTGATGCAGCATTTAGGGCTGAATCATAAAATCGGGGACCGGATTTCAAGGGCCGATATCAAACGCATCGCCGTCGCGTTTGCCAAGGTTCTTTTCGAGGTGATTACAGGTCCCGCAATATCACGATTAGCCCGGCAGCTGATGGTGACCGATAATCTGCGATTTCCCGA
>JASFIG010000202.1:0-8279 GCA_050122795.1 Desulfobacterales bacterium | reverse complement strand
TTGCAAAGCATGATTGGTTTAATATATCTTCTTCTAAAAAATTTTCTTAAATCCCAAATCACAAGCATCAAATCTCAATTTTTCAATGTCCCAAACAGTTTTGATATTTTCAGTTTTGAGATTTAGAATTTATTTGATATTTGTGTTTTGGTATTTGCAATTTATAGGTTTCAGCAAGCATATTAAAAATATTAAGAAGAGCTATGTCGCTCCATATCATAATAGATGGATATAATCTAATCCGACAATCCGCGTCTTTAAGCCGGCTGGATGAGCAGGACATCCTCCTGGGCCGTGAGGCCCTGATGGACAAGCTGGCAGCCTATCGTAAAATCAAACACCATCCGATAACAGTTGTCTTTGATGGCCAGAACAGTCCGGCTTTGGCTCAGCAACGCCGGAGGCAAAAAGGGATTTCGATTCGATTTTCACCAAAGCGGACATCAGCTGACGAGGTAATTAAGCGCATGGCATGCCGCGAACGTGAAAAAGCAATGGTCGTCAGTTCGGATCGGGACGTCATCGATTATGCGGCCGCCTGTGGTGCGGCCACGATCAGCGCACAGCAATTTGAAGCTAAAATCGACATGGCAGGCCATTTCGACGGCCACGATGACGAAACTGACGATAACAAAGCGTGGACGCCGACTACGAAAAAAAAAGGCCCCGCCCGCAGATTATCAAAAAGGCAGCGGCGCAACCGCAGCAAAATAAAAAAACTTTAACATGAAAATCGTTATTGCTAAAACATCCGGATTTTGCATGGGCGTTCGCCGCGCGGTTGAAATGGTGCTCGATGCCCCCGATGAGCACCAGCATCCGATTTCAACTTACGGTCCCTTGATCCACAACCCCCAGGTTTTAGAAATTTTAGAGGAAAAAGGCATATCCGCCTTTGATGAGCCCCCGGCCGAAGGTTCCGGGACAGTGCTCATCCGGGCTCATGGTGTGCCGCCGGATACAAAGGAGCGGCTCGCAGAGGTGGGCTTTAATGTCATTGATGCAACCTGCCCCCGGGTCATAAAGGTACAAACAATTATAAAAAAACATGCCAAGAAGGGGTATGCGACCATTATCATAGGGGACCGGAACCATCCGGAAATTATTGGATTGCGCGGGTATGGCGGTAATAAAAGTTATGTGGTTAAAAATGTAGCTGAGCTGGATACGCTTCCCGAATTTGAAAATGCCATCATCGTTGCCCAGACGACACTCAACACCCACGTATGGCAGGCGGTTAAAAAATGGGCGACCGAAAACCACCCGCATTATAAGGTATTTGAGACCATTTGCGACTCTACCGAGCGCCGACAGGCCGAGGTCCAACGATTGGCTGAATCAGTGGATGCCGTTATCGTGGTGGGCGGTCGCAGCAGTGGAAATACAAAAAGGCTGGTTGATATCGCCCGTCAGACCGGCAAGCCCGCATTTCATATAGAAAATGAAGATGATCTTGCCGATCTCGATCTGCAAACGCTAGCAAAAACCAGCCGGATTGGCATCACCGCCGGCGCTTCGACGCCCAACTGGGTCATAAAAAAAGTGTACCGGGCGCTCGAGGCCATACTTTTCAAACGCAAGCAGGGCTGGCGGAGGCTGGCATTTGAAATTCAGCGGACTTTGCTGTTGACCAACGTGTATGTCGCCATCGGCGCCGGCGCTTTATGTTATGCCTGCAATAAATTGCAGGGCATTTATCAGACATTTCCCTATATCTTAATATCCATGCTCTATGTTCAATCGATGCACATCCTCAATCGCCTGACCGATACCCGTGCCGATCGATACAATGATCCCAACCGGGCCAAATTCTATGACCGCTACAAGCTGCCGTTGGCCATATTGGCAGGAATCGCCGGTGGCGCCGGATTGCTTATCGCCTTTAGTATCGGGGTATTTCCATTCCTGGCCTTGCTGGTTATGAGCCTGTTGGGGCTTTCTTACAATTTAAAAATGATACCGCCGTGGCTGATTGGCGCTAGATATCAAAAATTAAGAGACATCCCCGGCTCAAAAACACTTCTGATTGCGGTTGCCTGGGGCATTGTCACGGCCGTTCTGCCGCCCCTGTCCAAATTCGGCATTCTTCATTGGATGAATGTGCTGGTAGCGCTGTGGGCCATTGGCATTGTTTTTGTGAGAACGGCTTTTTTTGACATACTGGATATGCAGGGGGACCGGTTGGTGGGCAAAGAAACCATACCCATCCTTCTGGGGGAAAAGCGCTCGATGCAGCTACTGAAAATTATTTTGATCCTGTTGACTGTGACATTGGCCGCCTTAAGCGCTTCGGGCCTGACGTCGAGCCTGGGGTTTGCCCTGTTGCTGTGCCCAATTTTTATTGCGCTCATCATCGTGGCCTATGAACGGGCCCAGATGTTTCCGGGGATTCGACTGGAATTTTTACTTGAAACCCAATTTATTCTGGCCGGCATGATTACGTTTGTGTGGGTCCTATTTTCTTAGCGTCTTTTCCCACTAATAGATTGTAAAATTAACATATCATATTTTAATTCGGATAAGTACAAAGTAGAAAACACCCAAGCACCAATATCCAAATGACAAACAAATCACACTGACCAAAATTCAAAATCCCAAATGCTTTGGTCATTGGAACATTAGAGTTTGAGATTTATTTGGAATTTGCCTGCCCGCCATCTTTCTGGCGGGGTGCTTGAAATTTGAAATTTGAATGCATCAAACCCGCGATAGGCCTACAGCGATTCCAGATACAGCAATCATCTGTCAGAGGAGGCTTCGCGCAGTTTGAAGGCCGGTTCCTTTCCGGCCAACAGCCGTTTGATGTTGGCATGATGGCGCCCAAATATAAGCAGCGCCACCAAGACGGCGGCGATCATGAAAACGAGGGAACCCGTGGTGATCCAGACGCTCACCGGCAGTGCGGCCGCAGCACAGAGCGAGCCGACAGAAACCCGCCGGGACACCAACAGCATGGCTGCAAATAAGCCGAATGCCGCTAAAACAGCGGTCAGCGAAATCACCGCAAAGCATCCCGCAGCAGTCGCTACCCCCTTGCCACCGTCACGAAATTTAAGGTACACGGGAAAACAATGCCCCATAAGGGCAGCCAGAGCAACGGCCGCCTCGTAAATCTCGCCGGAACCATCTGCTGCAGCAAAGGCCCAGTGTGCCAGATAAACCGGTAAGGAACCTTTGAAAACATCGCCGGCCAATGTCAACAAACCCGGTATGATTCCGACTTCCCGCGTGACGTTGGTCGCTCCGATGTTGCCGCTGCCTTGCCGCCGGATATCCGTGCTCGCAAAAATGCGCGCCAGGATCAGGCCCCAGGGGATCGAACCCAGCAGATAGGCAAATATAAGCAAGCCGATAAACTGTATTATTATGATGTACATGACTTTAATAATTTGATATTATTTAGATATTGAACGATTCGGGCACCTGCCGATGCCGGTGCTTTGTAAACAATCATCCGGTTTACCAGCAGCAGAAACGGTTTTATGGCCGTTCACCCAAAACGTATATATCTTAACTGTCAAAATCAAGCGCCACGGCCCTGGCTGTAAAGGAAACGACCCGGTATTTGGTTATGGAACCCATTCGGATACCCATCGAAGATGTTTTGGATCTGCATACGTTTCGACCAAGGGATATACCCGATCTTTTAGACGAGTATTTTTCAGAATGTATCAAAGAAGGGATTTTTTCCGTGCGTGTCATTCACGGTAAAGGCAAAGGCATTCAGAAAAGGCATGTACATCAGATCCTGGATAAACATCCATTGGTCCGTCGTTACGGTGATGCACCTCCGGAGGCCGGCGGCTGGGGGGCGACACTGGTAGAATTAAACCGCCGACCATAATCAGATTCTAAAATGAAGATCAGCTTTCAGCGCAAAATAGATCAATATATCGGCGCATTTATCTGCCGGGTTCTTTCGCTTTTCTACCGCAAAGGCCGGGATGAGGATGACGGATTTCAGCCCAAAAAGTTTCTGGTCATTTTACTCTCTGAGATGGGCAGTCTTGTTCTGGCCTACCCCATGTTCCAGCAAATAAAGAAGCGATATCCGGGTGCTGAGCTATACGGTCTATTGTTTGATAAAAACAAAGAGATTCTGACGCTTCTGGATGTGACCCCGGAGGAAAACATTTTGACAATTCGCGATACCACTTTTGGCGCCTTTGCCATTGATTGCCTGCGCGGGTTGAATCAAATTCGTAAACTCAAAATCGATGTCGTCATCGACTGCGAGCTGTTTGCCAGAATCAGCAGCATCATATCATTTTTAAGCGGCGCCCGGATTCGCGTCGGCTTCCATCCGCACACCCAGGAAGGACTGTATCGCGGCACTTTTATCAATCGCCCCGTGCTATTCAATCCCTATCATCATATTTCGCGCCAGTTTCTCCATCTGGTCTCAGCCATTGACTCGGTCAGCATGCCAATGGTCAAGCATGCGGCGCGGCACAACAATTTGAAAGCACCCCAGATTGAATTTGCCCAACCTGAAATTGAAGCCATGCAGACCCGACTGCGAACCGATTTTCGGGCCATGGACAATAAAAAATTGATTCTCATCTACCCCGGCGGCGGCATATTGCCCATCAGGGCCTGGCCGCGCCATTATTACAGCCAGGTGGCCGGCGAATTAATAAAAAAGGGATATGTCGTGGGCATCGTCGGTCTGGCGGCAGACAAAGAGCTGGCAGCCGCCATTCTATCAGATTGCAATCATCCGGCCTGCATCGATTTGACCGGATACACCCGCACCGTGCGCGAATTGATGCTCATCTTCCAGTTTGCCAAGCTGTTGATTACCAATGATGGCGGCCCGGGTCAATTTGCTGCCCTGACACCCGTTCCGACCATTATATTTTACGGACCCGAAACCCCGGATCTGTATGGCCCGGTTGACGATAAAGCGACTTTATTTTACAATCCCCTGCCCTGTTCACCGTGCCTTAGCGCTTTTAACCATCGCAACTCTCCCTGTGATGGCGACAATTTGTGCTTAAAGCAAATTCCACCGCAGCAGGTGTTAAAGAATGCTTTGCAAATACTGGAAGGCGGCCGGTCCGCCGGAAGTTAGAAAATTTAGGAGATAATTGCTATGTCGATTTCCGCTTTGATCGGAATTGCTTTGCTGCTGGTATCCATATCATTGTTCGCATACCAGATCATGATCGCATTAATGGATATGGGCGTATCCGACGAATTTAATTATGAAAACATCAGTCTTGCAGATCTTGTCGATCCATCAACCATGCAGTGGGTTGACGAGATCCCTTCAATCTATGTTCAAAGCGTCGCAGAAACCCTGCTGACAATGCCATTAGCGATTTTATTGTTCGCCGGCGCCATTGTATTTTTTTTCTTTCACGCTCTCACCAGCGAAAGGCGAATCCGCAAAAGCTGAGGGCCGTTATGATCGGCTCGAAAGTCCGGCCAGATGAGCGGTCCAAGCACTCAGGGTAGTCGGGCTGCCCGGTTAATGACGACAGGTTCAGCCGGCACGTCCCGAAAGCGGCCACGCGTGACGGTCTTGACTTTGGAAATACGATCCACAACCCCCATACCTTCCACCACATATCCGAATACCGCATATCCCCAGCCCTGCGGGGTTTTGCCTTTGTGATTCAGAAAGTCATTATCTTTGCTGTTTATAAAAAATTGGGCACTGGCGCTGTGCGGATCCGGCGTCCGGGCCATCGCAACGGTGCCGCGCTGGTTGGGCAGCATGTTATCGGCTTCGTTGCGGATTGGCGCGCGTGACTTTTTTTTCTGCATGTTGGCCGTAAAACCGCCCCCCTGAATCATGAAATCGGGGATTACGCGATGAAAGATGGTCTTGTTGTAATATTCCGCGTCTACATACGCTAAAAAATTTTTAACGGTTTCCGGTGCCTTATCCGCATACAGCTCCAGCACGATGTTGCCTTTATTTGTTTCCAGAATCACTTTGGGGTTATCGCCGGCAGCCGCCGAAAAGGCAACCGCCAACACAACACCAAAAAATATCAATAAACGCTTCATGACACCTCCTGACAGTTTCATAAGTTTAATGGGGTGGACCGCCTAAACCGGCAATTAAGATCATAACCTCTCCAATCATTTCATTCAAATCATTTTGGTCCGTATCATCATTTGGCCACCATTTTGGGCCGGCGCCGGCTTGTCCCATCGCGGCGGTCGAAAGCCTCCCCAAAGCGGCATGGTTTCCGATATAGAAGGTTTCTAGGCAATTTTTGCAGTCTGATTTAGTTGGATAATATTTTAACTAATTGAAATCAATATAAAATTTTATTTGGCATAGTACCTGCATTTTTGTCCTAAAATACCCGTATCGGATCTCACAGGAGGAATATGCCGTGCTCAGGAAATTGTTGCTGCCCGTCGGTCTGCTATTTTTTATCGTCTTGTCGGAAAGTGTTATTGACGGTACCTCGATCATCATGAATCTCAAAAGCGTTCTGCTGGTAACAGCCGGCACACTTTTAAGCGCATTAATCGCCTTTCCACTGAAAACCTTCAGAGACCTTTGCAAAAGCCTGGCGGTGGTTTTCAAACAGAAGGAAACCGATGGTGAACTGCTGGTCAGAGAACTGGAGAAACTGGCGCTCATCTGGCGCCGTTCGGGGATTGTGGCGCTTGAAAAAGCCCGCAAAGGGGTTGAAAACGTTTTTCTGCAAAAGGGAATCGAACTGGTCGTAGATGGTTATGATCGCTATGACATCCGCAATATTATGGAAAAGGACTATGAGCTTTACTTTTCCCGCAAAGAGTCACAGGTCAATATTTTGAATACCCTTGCCAAACTGGCGCCGGTTTTCGGATTTGTAGGCACCATCCTGGGTTTGATCAATGTGCTCAACAGTATGGAAGACCCGGCTATGATCGGCAAAGGCATGGCCCTGGCATTATTGACAACATTGTACGGTATATTGCTGGCCAATTTTCTGTTCTTTCCGCTTTCAAAAAAACTATCCGAATACACCAAATCCGAAGCAACGGTTTTAAACTTGATACTGGAGGGGATCCTGGATATCGCCGATCAGAAAACGTCCAAGTCCATTTCCCACCGGCTCAATTCTTATTTAGACGTCAATCAACTCAGCCGCATGCACAAACCCATAAAAGAAAAACCGCAGGTGCGCCCGACACCCCAGATGCAAGTGCAGTAATAATGCCGGATGCGAGGCAAACACATGGCAGAATCAAAAGAAAACACACTCAGGCGCCGGCTTGAATTTTCCGAACAAAAAAGGGGGCTGCTGCAAAAGCGACTATCGTCTTTCAACGTTGAAGAAGATACGACCCTGTGGAGCTTTGTGGATCTCATTACCCTGCTGCTGATTCTGTTTATACTATTCTATTCGCATGCCATCACCCGCAAGGCCACCGTAGAAAACGAACCCAGCGCCACATTGCAGAGACCTGAGATGCAAATCCGGGATGAATCTTTAGAGCAGCTGCGCCGCCAGGTGATGCAGACCGTTCGTACAGAAGACAAAAAAGAGTTTGCCGTGCGCTGGGATCAAAAGCGGCTGGTGCTGGTGCTGGGTGAGAAAATTGCCTTTAATGTGGGCGATGCCAACCTCCTGCCGGATTTTCAGCCCACCTTAAAACGGATTGCCGGATTCATCTCATCTCAAAAAGAATACCGGGTCGCTGTGGCCGGCCACACCGACGATGTGCCCATAAAAACCGAGCGGTTCCCCACCAACTGGGAGTTGTCGGCCATCCGGGCGGTCAACGTCGCCAAGTTTTTAATCGGGCACGGCATCAGTCCACGGCGTGTTTCAATCGAAGGCTATTCAGCCTACCGCCCCCTGCAACCCAATCGCAACGCTCAGAGCCGACAGGCCAATCGGCGGGTCGAGATCACCTTGATCAAAGAAGGTCATGAGAACCGCTGGCCGCACGACATCTCTATGTTTCCGTAATAGCGAATCATCTGTTTTAACTTGTTCTCGGCTTTGCGCCGCAAAAGCGGCAGAATGATGCATTAAATCCTGAGCGATTTCAATTAGGGGTTATTTAGATTCTGGTAAACGTCATTGATAATTTTCGCGGATGCCTCTGCCATGGCCTGGCTCATGGCTTTGGCAAATGCCTCCGGGTTTCCCCGTTCGCAGGGCTTGCTCATTTGGTAGATTTTCTGAAAGCGGATTTTTTTAGCTAGATCCGGTTCATTCGCTGCCATTAAAACGGTGCTGAGCGCTAAAACCGCCTGACAACCGTCTGTTGTGTCGGATTCTAAAAATTCATCCACGCTGCCCTCCAGAAGATAGGCA
>JASFIG010000201.1:0-8283 GCA_050122795.1 Desulfobacterales bacterium | reverse complement strand
CAACAACAACGCAACACCTAAAACCACTTCCGGGATCATGATCGGTGAAAGTAACAAGGTATTAATGGTGTTTTTTCCGGGAAAGTCGAAGCGGATAAATGCCATGGCAGCCAGGATGCCGATGGCAGTGGACAGCACCGCAGTCAGGGAACCCAGGACAAGAGAGTTTTTAAATGCCGCAATGATCGCCTCATTCTGAGCCAGTTTGATGAACCACCGGAAGCTGAAACCCTCCATCGGAAAGATGCCGAACTGTTGAGGATTGAATGCAAGCACCATTACCACGACGATAGGTGCGAACAAAAATACATAGACAAGAACTGTGTATATCCGGATCAATGACCAACCGAGTGAGAATTGTTTCATGGACTAATTCCCTTGGAAACTTTTAAAAATTTGGTTGATGCCCAGGTAGCGGTTGTAGGTCCATACGATCACAAATAACAGGAAAAGCAGAATCACGCTAATGGCAGAGCCGAACGGCCAGTCCAGCGTACCGATAATCCGCTTGAAAATGAGATTGGCAATCATATTGTTTCCCGGTCCGCCCAGAATCATCGGCGGCAGATAGGTTCCGGCCGTTAGCACGAAAACCAGCAGGCAGCCAGCACTAACACCCGGGAGGCTGAGCGGTAAGGTGACCTCCTTAAACGCCTGCCATTCGGTACAACCCATGCAGCGGGCAGCTTCGAGAAGACTCTTGTCGATGCCTTCCAGGCTGACATAAATATTCAACACCATAAACGGCAGCAGATACATGATCAATCCCATGAGTACGGTGAATTCATTATAAAGCATCGATATGGGCGATTGAATCAGTCCGATTTTCAACAAAAAGTGGTTAATCAGGCCTGAATCACCCATAATGTTGATCCAGCTCATGGTGCGGATAATGAAGCTGACCCAAAAGGGCAGCATGATGAGCAGAAGAAAGACCTGTTTATACCGGCTTTCACTGCGATAGAAAAAATATGCGGGTACATACCCCATGATAACGCACAAAATGACCGTCTCAAAGGAGATGCGAATCGTTCTAATGAGAATTTTCGGGTAAAAGAAATCTTCAAAGAACTTGGCATAATTGCCGAACTGAAAGGCGGGAATGTCGGCTCCGGCGGGGGATCTTAACCAGAAGCTATATACGACAATAAAGCAGACCGGGATAACCAAAAGAAAGAAGACGGCACTCAGAGCCGGAGATAGAAGTGCCCACGGTTTCCAGGATTTTGGTTGCATTTTTTTCTCGCCGGGTTAAAAGCGCAATCAAAGATAAAATACATTTTCTTATCATACTTAAAAGAACTCCCCATCAAAGTCAAGGATGATGATTTATAAATGTCTTGTATTTACGATGAATACTCGCTGTAGATTCAATAATGGCAATGACTCGCAAAAATTCTTATCGCCAAAAATGTCGATAATCAAATCAATCTTAAAAAACTAAAAAAAAATAAGGCCCAGTCAGTGAAGACAGGGCCTGCTAAACAGTTGTTATTATACGATATCAATAATAAAATGATTAAGGTTGATCTTCGTCTTTGTCGGCTTTCTTTTTTGGAGTGCCTTTTGGTTTATCGTCTGTTACTTTTTCTTTTGCTGCTGTTGCCGTTTTTGTTTTTGCTGCTGACTTTGACTTGGTTTCGGACTTTTTCCCGGTGGTCTTGGGAGAAACAGATTTTTCTTCTTTTGCTGAGGCAGCTGCTTTTTTCTTGGTTTCAGATTTTTGTTTGCTCTCGGTTTTTACTTCCTTTTTCTCCGCCGGTTTCTTTACATCCTTGGTGTCCGCGGCGGTTTTCTTTGCAGCGGCAGTTTTGGATTTGGCAGCGCCGCGTTTGGTGGCCTTCTTTTTGGTCTTTTTCTTACCGCCCGGTTCGACCGCTACCAGTTCGATCAAGGACATGGGGGCCGCATCGCCGGCTCGGCGACCCAGCTTCACAATCCGCGTGTATCCCCCGGCTGAATGGCCAAATTTTGCGTTGGCTTCTTCAAACAATTTGTGAACGACCTGTTTTTCCCTGACAATTGCAAGGGCCTGCCGTCTGGCATGCAAGTCACCCCGCTTGGCCAACGTGATCAGGTGATCGGCCCAGCGCCGTAATTCCTTGGCTTTAGCGCCCGTGGTTCGAATACGCTCGTGTTTGAACAACGAGGTGACCATATTTCGAAACATCGCATTGCGATGGCTCGTGGTTCGATTCAGTTTCAAGCTGGCTTTTCGATGTCGCATATGGTCAATTACTCCTCTTCTTCCTTTTCATCTTCGGGAGGCTCGAAACCTTCCAGTTTCATGCCAAGTGACAGCCCCATTTCCGATAATACTTCCTTAATTTCATTTAATGATTTGCGGCCAAAATTTTTCGTTTTGAGCATTTCCGCCTCTGTCTTGCTGACCAGCTGCCAGATCTTATTGATATCTGCATTCTTCAGGCAATTGGCACTGCGCACGGACAATTCGAGCTCTTCCACACTGCGGTACAGATTTTCATTAAATTTTGGCTTTTCCTTGCTTGTGGCAGTTTCCTCAGGTGGTGGTTCCAATTCCTCATCAAAATTAATAAAAACCGTCATCTGCTCTTTTAAAATCTTGGCGGCATAAGCGACGGCATCTTCCGGATTAATACTTCCGTCCGTCCAGACTTCCATGGTCAGCTTATCGTAATCTGTGCGTTGGCCGACCCGGGCGTTGCCGACCACAAAATTCACACGTCTGATGGGCGAAAAAACCGCATCGATCGGTATGGTGCCGGCAGGTGATCCCTCATCTTTATTCGCTTCGGCCAAAGAATATCCTTTGCCGTACTTTACAGTCATGGTCAAATTGAGCTTGCCTTTTTTGTCCAGGGACGCGATGTGATGCTTCGGATTGAGCACTTCACACTTGCCGTCTTCACTCAAAATATCACCGGCGGTCACTTCTCCCTCGCCGGAAGCCTCGAGTATGACGGTTTTGGGTTCAGCATCTGAGACCTTAAATCGCACTTCTTTTAGATTTAAAATAATTTCAGATACGTCTTCCAGTACGCCGGGAATGACACTGAATTCGTGCATGACGCCATCAAATTTTACAGATGTAATCGCAGCACCATATAATGATGACAGTACGATCCGCCTTAATGAATTGCCGATGGTGATACCGAATCCCCTTTCAAGGGGTTCACAAACAAACTTTCCGTAAGATGGATTACTGGTAACCTGAACTCTTTCAGGCCTGATCATTTGCTGCCAGTTGACATACATCAGTTCGTCGGATGACATTTTCTAATCTCCAAATTAAAAAAGGTTTTAGATGATGCAACCATAGTCGGATTTGCCGACTGTAACGATCTTTTGGGTACACCGCTATTTGGAATAAAGCTCCACAACCAGCTGTTCTTGAATCGGCATGGTGAGGTCTTCACGCACCGGAAATCCGGTCACGACACCTTTGTGGTTTTCCTTTTCAAGCTCCAGCCACTGGGGGATACCCCTGCGCACGACTGCCTCTATTGAGTCTGAAATGGCCGCAATCTTTTTGCTTTTTTCTTTTACCTCAATTGAGTCGCCCTTTTTAACCAGAAAAGACGGGATATTGACTTTCTTACCGTTCACCAGAAAATGGTTGTGCAGCACGAATTGACGCCCCTGAGTGCGGGAATTCGCAAAACCAAGGCGGTAGACAACATTATCGAGCCGGCGCTCCAGCAAGACAAGCAAATTGGTGCCGGTGACACCTCTTTGTGCCTCGGCTCTTTCAAAAAACAGGTGAAACTGCTTTTCAGAAAGCCCGTACATCCGTTTGACTTTCTGCTTTTCACGCAGCTGAATACCGTAATCGGAAATTTTCCGGCCCCGCCGTTCTCCATGCTCGCCGGGCGGATATGAGCGTCTGTCAAATGCGCATTTGTCCGAATAGCAACGATCACCTTTCAGATACAATTTAAGATTTTCACGCCGGCAATGCCGACAAACTGAATCTTTATATCTTGACAAAAGATCCTCCGTGTTTGGTTATTGGTTACTGGTTACTGGTAATTCGTTATTGGTTATCAGTTGCTCGTTTTCGTATGATTTTCACTCAGATCATTACCGTCCAATAACGAATAACGATTAACGAATAACAATCACACCCTTCGCCTCTTGGGTGGTCGACACCCGTTGTGAGGGATCGGCGTTACGTCCTTGATCATGGTGACATTAAATCCGGCGGCCTGCAGCGCGCGCAAAGCGGATTCCCTACCGGGACCGGGTCCCTTAACATACACTTCAACGGTTTTCATGCCATGTTCCATCGCTTTTTTAGCGGCATCTTCTGCAGCCAGCTGAGCCGCAAAGGGCGTACTCTTACGCGATCCCTTAAAGCCCTGGACACCGGCACTGGACCAGGAAACAACATTTCCGCCGCCGTCAGTTATGGTCACAATCGTGTTGTTAAACGTCGATTGAATATGAACAACGCCACTGGCAATATTTTTCTTAACTCTTTTTTTGGTACGAATTTTTTTGGCCATCGATTCCGCCTTTTAAGGGTTCTAAATATCTAATGCTGACGAACTGAAAAACATTTACCACGAAATCACGAAAAATTAAAAACACGAAAAATAAAATGGAATGGATTTCATGCTTGCAGAATATCGTGTTTTCATGGTTAGATTTTCCAATTTTACCTTTATGGTGATCTGCTTTCAAATGCCCAAAAGGCAATCGCCAACAGGCATTTGCGAGCAGGGTTATTTTTTCTGTTTGGCGGCACCTTTCTTTTTGACAGCGGCCCGCTTGGGCCCCTTGCGCGTGCGGGCATTGGTGCTGGTTCGCTGGCCGCGAACCGGCAACGATTTGCGATGCCGCAATCCGCGATAACACCCCAGATCCATCAGCCGCTTGATATTCATTGAAACTTCGGTGCGCAGTTCACCCTCAACTTTATATTCATTGTCGATCACTTTACGGATGCTACTGACTTGATCTTCTGTCAACTGATCGGTCTTGGTGTCAATATCAATCGCCAGCTTCTCCAAAATTTTCCGGGAAGAGGACCTGCCGATCCCGTAAATATAGGTCAAACCGATCTCGATGCGTTTATTCTTGGGTAAGTCAACACCTGCGATTCTTGCCAATGTGAATCCTCCTTTATCCTTGCCGCTGTTTATGCCGTTTGTTTTCGCAGATCACCCGCACGACCCCTTTGCGACGTACAATTTTACATTTAGGACAAATTTTTTTGACTGATGCTCGAACCTTCATGGTTATGTTCCTTATATCAGGTATTGGGTATCGGGTATTCGGTATCGGCAATAAACGACGACATGCTTTACCAATATCTAATACCCGTTACCCAATACCCGGTCTATTTTGATCGATAGGTGATCCGGCCGCGTGTCAGGTCGTAGGGAGATAATTCAACAGTGACCTTATCTCCAGGAAGAATCTTGATGAAATGCATTCGCATTTTACCCGAGATATGGGCCAATACCTGATGCTTGTTCTCTAATTCAACTTTAAACATCGCATTGGGCAATGTTTCCAGGACAACACCTTCAACGACAATCGGTTCTTCTTTGGCCACAGCAACTCCTGTTTTTGTGTCAGTAAACGACTAATAGCGACCTTTTAATCGCCCGCCGCCACCGCGCTTTAAAAATCCCTCATAATGACGGCTGAGCATATGTGACTCGATCTGGGCAACGGTATCGATTGCGACACCCACCACAATCAGTAATGCGGTACCGCCAAAATAAAACGGGACGTCAAAGCGGGTTATTAAAATAGATGGCAGCACACAAACAGCTGACACATAAATCGCACCGCCAAGCGTGATGCGGGTTAACACCTTGTCAATGTAATCAGCAGTCCGTTTTCCCGGCCGGATACCCGGGATGTAACCACCCTGTTTTTTCATATTTTCGGCAACATCCACCGGATTAAACGTAACAGCCGTATAAAAATAACAGAAAAAGAAAATAAACCCTACAAATAGTAACTCATAAACGACATTGCCCGGTCGCATGGCTTCGCCAATCGTTTTAATCCAGGGGATATTGATGAAATTGGCGATGGTGGCCGGGAACATAATAATCGATGAAGCAAAAATGGGTGGAATCACGCCGGACGTGTTAATTTTCAGAGGCAGATGCGTACTCTGGCCGCCGTACATCTTGCGTCCCACCACGCGTTTGGCATACTGCACCGGGATGCGGCGCTGCCCCTGCTCAACAAAGATGATACATCCAACCACAACCACCATAAAAATAATCAAAATCAGCGCAATAAAAATCCCCATTTCTCCGGTGGACAGCAACCGGAACGTATTGCCGCCCGCCGTCGGCAGCCGGGCAACAATACCGGCAAAAATAATAAGCGAGATACCATTGCCAATACCCCGTTCGGTAATCTGCTCACCCAGCCACATGATAAACGCCGTACCGGCGGTTAGGGTTATCACCGTCAGCAGCCTGAAGGCCCAACCCGGAAATAAAACGACCGGAGCCCCGCCCGGTGAACTCATACTTTCCAGCCCTACACTGATACCAAAACCCTGTACAATACTTAAGATGACCGTACCATAGCGGGTATATTGCGTAATTTTCTTGCGCCCCTGCTCGCCCTCTTTTTTAAGTTGTTCCAGATGGGGTATGACAACTGTTAATAGCTGCAATATAATGGAAGCACTGATATACGGCATAATGCCCAGAGCAAAAACCGAAAGCCTTTCTAAGGCCCCGCCGGAGAACATATTGAATATTCCGAATATGGTTCCTTCCGCCCGGGCAAAAAAGGATGCCAGCGCTGACGAATCGATTCCCGGAACGGGAACATGGACACCGATGCGATAAACAACAAGCAAACCGAACGTGAAAAGAATGCGTTTTTTAAGCTCGGGTATTTTAAATATATTTTGAAACCCGCTACCGATCATTATGTAACCTCTACTGTACCGCCAGCGGCTTCTATCTTTTCCCGGGCAGCTTTGCTGACTTGATTAATTTTGACAGTGAGTGCGACCTTGATTTCTCCGTGCCCTAATAGTTTAATCCCATCCTGTTGACCCTTTACCAGCCCTGCTTTGACGAGCGCTGCTTTATCGACCAAACTGCCGCTTTCGAATCTCAATAAATCCCTAACATTGATGACGGCAATTCTTTTACGAAAAATGTTGGTAAAACCGCGTTTCGGCAGACGCCGTTGGATTGGCATTTGTCCGCCTTCATAACCGGGTCTGACCCCACCACCGGAACGGCTGTTAAGACCTTTACTGCCTCGACCGGCGGTTTTGCCACGGCCGGTTGCAACACCGCGCCCCAACCGTCGATTGGACTTGCACGCTTTTGCGGGCGGCGCTAGTTCGTGAAGCTTCATCGATTTACTCCTCAGTACTGACTAAATGCGTAACTTTTTTGATCATGCCTCGAATTTCAGGCGTATCTTTGAGCTCAACGGTTTTATTCAAACGCGTTAGACCCATCCCGCGCAATACCTTGCGCTGCTTTGCCGGTCTGCCAATCATGCTTCGTACCAGCTTTACTTTTATCGTTTCGGCCATTGTTCTGATCCCTTGGATTAATTCTAAATCTGTAATGCTCTGCGGATTGCAATCAGGACCCTAAAGATTCTCCACTGAAATTCCTCTTCTTGCAGCCACCATTTCCCGGCTCTCAAGGCTCTCAAGACCATTAACCGTGGCCTTCACCAGATTGTGGGGATTGTGGGATCCGAGACATTTGGTCAAGATATTCTGGACACCGACAGCTTCCAGAACCGCCCTTACAGCCCCTCCGGCAATCACACCTGTACCCTCGGCAGCCGGTTTAAGCAAAACCTTGCCGGCACCGAATCGGCCGATAATCTCATAGGGTATCGTGCCCTCCACTAAGGGCACGCTAATCATATTCTTTTTAGCCTTTTCAACCCCTTTGCGAATCGCCTCGGGCACTTCTCCGGCTTTACCCAGACCGAACCCAACGGATCCTTGCCCATCACCGACAACGACGATGGCACTGAAACTAAATCGACGCCCCCCCTTTACAACTTTGGCTACCCGATTGATGTGGACCACTTTGTCGATAAATTGCGTTTCATCTATTTCTTGTTTGAACAAAAGCCTGCCTCCTTTGTTTCTTCGACTCGATTTGAAAATTTAACCACGAAAACACGAAATTCCGAAAGCACGAAATCTAATCATATTGTGTTTTTCGTGTTTTTATTTTTTCGTGCTTTCGTGGTAAATATTTTTCAGTTTCGTTCCTGCCGCCTAATGCACGGATGAATTAAAATTTTAACCCGGCCTCGCGGGCACCATCTGAAACGGCC
>JASFIG010000200.1:0-8285 GCA_050122795.1 Desulfobacterales bacterium | reverse complement strand
GTGTTTTTCTGGAAGCGGCTCACGTCATACCGGCTGAAACCGAAGAAGATTGCTATCGATGGCGGAACACGCGGCTGGCGGAAAAAGGCTTTTTACCGTTCGATGAGGCCGTCGGTATCTATCAACTCATAAAGCCAGGAGAATTAGAGGGCAAACGCAAAAAGTTTATACCGCCAGCCTCTCGACAAGTTTCAACGCTACCGGTACCCGTCTCTCCGCTCAGGGAACTAAAGCAGGATAATTATTTCACCCGCGCCTTGCAGACAATCGAAGCGGCCAATATCGTGCAACTGCTTCAAACCGAGTTTGCCCATTTATGCAATCAGGTGGTCGTTGCCGATAGCCGGATTATCGGCGAACGTAATACCTTGCAAGAAGTCGTAAAAAAAACCAGCGATTACATCAGCATCGGACTGGAGGAAATCCTCAAAGACCAAAAAGACGATACTGCCAATGGGGCGGCATTGATCATGCAATATATGCTTCAGGATATTTTCCGGGTCGGCTTTGGTACCGCCTTGAAATTGAAATGGCGGGCGGAAAAATGGCTTTCAAAATGCTGGTTTGCACAAGCTGATCTGCGATTGACTTTTTGGGGAGAGCAGTGGATGGGAGTTGTCGGCGGTCTTCTGATTAAAAAGCCCCTCTATTATGATAGCTACAAAAGCGGGATCCTATACCGTGATTTTGCCACCGTCGATGATATTCGGAACTCCGCTGCTATTTTTGAGCAGGTGGTTGCTGTAGATAGTCTCCTGTCAGTGATGAATATTAAGATGGATGCGCCGGGGCGCTATGGATTTTTGACCTATAAAAACCTTTTGCTGACCCTCTGGGCGCGGCACTATTGCAGGTTACAAGGTAAAAAGCTCAAACCGATGACGCGCAAGCAGTTTGTGCCTTTTTTTGAGGAACTTTTACCGGAACAAACGAAGGCCGGCTCTCCGGCGGCCCGAAAAATTCCTGACAAAATGAAAACCGCGTTCTTGAACTGGCTGGCGGCCGAGACCGGTCTGAAAGATGTCGAACTGACCGACCGCCTGGGTCAGACCTTTGAGGACCTTTTCAACGAGATAGAAAGCGAATATGGCCGGGTTGCCCCCGCGGATATTGATCCCCGCTTTGTTCATTTGTTCCTCATATCGCCATAGCTTTTCATTTATGTCACTATCTTAAGCTGTTTTTCGTCATTGATAGAGCTACATACTCGAAGGGTCGCGGCGTTTTTCATTCAAATCCTTGAATGGAGCGGAATGAATGATCGTTTGCGCGGATTTCGCAGGCGATTATTCATGGAGCGGCTCAATCTGAAAAACTCCCCGAATCTTCAAAGACTCAGCTTGCAGCCTTTAAGCGTTTTACGGCTGCGCCGATAACGTGCACAACTTTGTCGATGTCGTCTGCGGTCGTCGTTCTGCCCGTCGTCAATCTTAAAGTGCCTTTGGCCCACTCGATGGGGACATCCATGGCTTTAAGAACATCGGATACCTGCACCGTATCGGAATGACAGGCAGCCCCGGCAGATGCCGCAACTTCTGGGCCAATTTCATCCAGGATACGATTGGCTTCCATTTCAAAAAATGAGATGCTCAGGGTATTCGGTAATCGCATGCGCGGATGACCGTTTAGCTTTACCTGTGGGCATTCTTTTTTGATCCCTTCAAAAAGCCTGTCGCGTATGGTTTGCATATGCAGCCTATTTTTTTCCAGGTCGCGTGCGGCAATTTCACACGCTTTTCCCAGACCCACAATTTCCAGCACGTTTTCGGTGCCGGGCCGCACATTCATTTCCTGTCCGGCGCCATGCATTAATTTTGCGGGTAAAAATCCCTGCCGGATATACAGCGCGCCAACCCCTTTGGGGGCATAAATCTTGTGCCCGGCAATCGACAGCAGGTCCACTCCCAGCTGGCTGACATCCACCGGTATCTTGCCCACCGATTGGGCGGCATCGGTATGCACCACAATATCGTGTTTTTTGGCCAGCGCAGCAATTTCTTCAATGGGCTCGATGGTGCCGACCTCGTTGTTGGCATGCATGATGGAAATCAAAATGGTTTCCGCCTGAATGGCCGCCTCAACATCGGCAGTGTCTACCCGGCCGAACTCATCGACCGGCAGGTAGGTAACCACAAATCCGGCGATTTCCAGAAAGCGACAAACTTCGATGACAGCCGGGTGCTCGATTTGGGATGTAATAATGTGCTGGCCTCGATGGCGTAAAGCTTCGGCGCAACCGATGATGGCAAAATTGTTGGATTCGGTTCCACCGCTGGTAAATATGATTTCCTGCGGCTGGCAATTCAGCAAAGCGGCAACCTGCTCGCGGGCCGTGGCGACGGCCTGGTTGGGCTTGCTGCCATAGTAATGCGAGCTCGACGGATTGCCGAATTCCTCCTCGAAAAAAGGCCGCATGGCTTCGATGACTTCCGGGTCATGGGGGGTGGTGGCGTTGTAGTCCAGATAAATGGGTTTTTTCATAGGCCCTCTCTGCTATCAGGATTTTATACCGCTTGTCATAATAATGTTCCGGAAAAAGGATGGCGGCATCAGTGTTGTAGCAAAAAAACGTTCCGCAATCGGAACGTTTTTTTGACAACCACTATATACACATTCTAATACATCTTCTATCGATAGTAAAAAAATCCTCGCCTTGAACGAGGATTTTAATGTTTAAATTTCAGGATTTTGTGACTGAACCTGTATGAGAAGCCCAGGATTGGCTGCGGTATTTTAGGGCTGTAGCGGCCGGGACCTGAGCATTGGGCTCAGGTGATGACATCAAATAGAGGGCACCGAAGGACTGCGCAGTTCATCCTGTAGGCAGGCCACATCCAAAATCATCTTCGGCCGATTGTTTTGCAGGAATTCTTTGACCATCAGATCCGTGAAACCCAGCACGCATGCAAACCGATTAGTGGTAAAGAAATGCTCGAGAGCAGCAAGTACCTCTTTATCATCATATAATCCGGCATTCATGGCTGCCGCGACACGGACTTTTCTCTCAGAGTCCTGCAATCCATGCAACACGGCCTCTTTTGCCGTGCGGCATTCCATTAAACTCAGACTGACCAGAGCCCAGCGACGTCGATTTGCATTCGGTGATTGAATGGCATAATCGCTAAAGCGTTTACAGGCTTCTTCAGCGTTGTTTTTTAAAATTTCAATTAATGCTTCCCGGACATCGTGGTGTTTGGTTTCAATTGCTGCCTTGCAAAGCGAACTTAAAACGCTGCTGTCACTTGCAATCTGACGAATCCGGTGCGTGGCTGCCATCAGTTCCTCACGGGTAGATGCTTTTTTCAAGCATTGTTCCAGTTGCCGTCCGTTCATCTTTACCCCCTTTCAGACCGAGACATCCGCTTCGGTCTTGCTTTAGATTGGAAATCCTATTCTGCAGGTTTGATGCCAGAGGCTGGAAAAACCGATTGCCCAAGAAGAGATTTATGATAAGATGCTAAAAAAATTAGAATTTATTTTCTAAACGGAAATGGATTCGCCTGGTTTTTGAATCCATCTGAAGCGTTTATCTGTAAACAAAATTGATACTTTGTGGTATAAAATGTAAACTTGGTTGACACTTTTGATGTTGATAAGGTGAATGGATTTGCGGTACTGCAATTTTACGATTAGCTTAAAAAGACACCCGGGTAAGCTAGGCTCGCTGCCTTCGATTTAATCGACAAGCTGTTGGTGGGCACTAAAAATAGGATTGCAATCGATACTTTCATGTTTGCATTGCGATTGCTACTCTCAAACAGATCTTGGTCGATACCGAAATTGTCTTCATAGCCGTTATGTTGTCAGTTTAATTATGTTGCAGGGATTTCGTTGCCTTAATATTATTCTTATTTATTTTCTAAAGACGTATAGGAAATCCATCTAATTTTTCTAGTTGTTCTTTCCATCAATTTATCATGAATATGTTTCCCGCCATTTAAGCTGTCCGATTCAGGAGATTGTTCATAAGATCGTTTTCTCAAATCCTCTAACAGGAGAGAAAGCGATGAGCAGGAGTCCGACTCGCAAACGTCCGTGCCGGGTATGCAAACGCTGGTTTATCCCCCATCCCCGGCTCAAGGATCGGCAGAAGACCTGCGGAGATCGGCGATGTCAGCGGGAATGGCACCGCAGAAAGTGTGCTGAGTGGAACCGCGCCAATGTCGATTACTTTAAGGCCAACTATCTGGATAAAAAGCATGAGGCAACCCGCCCACCTCAAAGCCGTCTGAAGTCAGGACTGCCGCTGGGTTATGTTCAAGGGCGCATCGGCTCTGAGCATCTGATCATCATCGAGTATCTCAGCCAGCTGCTCATGGGTCGCTGCCGGCATCTGATTGATCAGCAATCCATGGTCAAGGGACCCGTCAGTGGTCAACTACCCCCTTCGGTGTTTTTAAGAGGTGATACGCATTCAAGTTTCTGTAATCATTAAGCATTGTGGCGGACTATTCCAAAAACGTTTTTAAACGGCTTGCCCAACATCAGCCTGTCATTGAGACGTCGCCTGCAGCAGACCATCGATGCGTATCTGCAGTGGATGAAAGACCAGGGCTATCCTAACACTACCCGCGACGATCACCAACGCGAACTGCAGCACTTGATCGCATTTGTGCAACACGGCCGCTTAAGCTGGGATCAGATTTTTAGCCTCGATGTGCTCAGCGCGTTTAAAAAACAGGTGGGCAAAAGCTACGGCCGGGCACTTAGAGCACTTTCCTGGTATTTGTTTATTCACCAAGAAATTAAACGCCCCATCGAAAAGCACTTTGTGCCGCTGCCACAAATCTATGAGCAGTATCTGGCCTATCGGCTAAAAAGCGGACAGGTAACCAAGTCCACCGTCAAGCAGATGCGACGGGTGCTGGTGGCTTTTTATCGGTATTTAAAAAACGATGATATTGACCTATGCACCTTAAAGATTGAACATATTGATAACTTTTTAGCCCAGTTTTTAGTGGGCTTTGCGCCGGCGACCGGTCGGCTTTACCGCGGTTATCTCAAAGGCCTTTTAAAGTATCTGTACCAGCACAAAAACGGCCGCGATCTTGCGCCGCTGGTGGTGGGCAGAAGGGTATATACACAGAGCAAACCACCTAAGTTTTTACGCCCTGCTGAAGTCAAAAAGCTCTTTGGCACTTTGAGCCTGTCTTCGGCCACCGCCATGCGCACCTATGCCATGGTGCATCTGGCTTACTTTTTGGGGTTGCGTCCTGTTGAGATCCACAGCATCGGCTTAGATGATATCTGCTTTGCCAAGGCCGAGTTGACCATCAAAACAAGAAAAAACGACAACCCCATTGTCTTGCCGATACCGCCGGCCGTGCTCAAAGCCATCAGTGCCTATATGATCGGTGCCCGACCCCAAAGCAACTGCCGTACACTTTTTTTAAGCCATCAAAGCCCCCATGGGCCATTGTGTGCCGGGGCGGTGGCCTATTACATGACGGCGGCCATCCGAGCTGCCGGGATCAATGGCAGCGCTTACTGGCTGCGGCACACCTATGCCCAAAACCTTTTGGAAAGCGGTGCGAGTATCTATCAGATCAAAGAGATGCTCGGACACGATAAAATTGAGTCCACCAAAGTCTATCTTCACGTGCACATCAAACTGATGCGAAAGGTGCTCTTTGATGAATAAAGGATTTAAAAGCTTTATGGCGCCCCAGTTGGAACAGTTTGCCGCCTATCGCAAACAGCTGGGATACGAACCCGATACGATCCGTTGCGTGCTGCTGGACTTTGACCGCTATTTACAAAAACATGCCGCCGACCAAAGCCAATTGACCCCGGCCTTTTTCCTAAAACTGGCAGCCACAATCCATGAAGATCCCAATACGGTCAATCGTGTATTGTCGGCTCTGCGCGCGCTGTTTGCCTTTTTAGTGCGCCAGGGTCTTTATAGCCAAAACCCCCTGGAGGATATCCCGGCTCGCGGACAGCGCTACTTTGTGCCCTTCATTTTTACGATGCTCCAGGTTGATCAATTGCTTCAGGCTGTGTGCCAAAACATCCGGCACCATCCACGATATTTTCTCTTCGATGTGGCCCTGTATTTATCTATTTTGCTGATGGCACGCTGCGGCATGCGCATCAACGAACCGTTGCGCCTGCGGCGAAAACACTACCGCTCCGATGAGGGTACACTCTATATCGAAAAAACCAAGTTTAGAAAAGACCGCCTCATCCCGCTGCCGGCGGCAGTGAAAAAAGAGCTCGATGATTACCTGAGATTGCGGCAACTGTTCGGTGCAGATAACCAAAGCCCGTATCTGTTAGCCTCCAGAAAGCAGCGGGGCTTGCATGAAAATCAGGTGCGTCATGTCTTTCATCGGGCCGTTGAGGTCATCGGCATCGGCCAAAAGCGGCAGATCATCGGCGATATGAGCTTCGGCAAACCCGTGCCTCACAGCCTGAGACATTCGTTTGCCATTAACACGCTAACTCAAATCAAAGCCCGTGGTCAAAACCCCCAGCATGCGCTGCCGGTACTGGCCGCTTACATGGGACACCGCAAGTATCAATACACCGGTGCCTATCTGAAGGTAAACCATGCCCGCGATCGCAGCGGGCTGATCGAATTTGCCAAATCCCAGCTGGATGTCATATGAGACTGTCTTCGACCATTCATCAGTTCTTCAATAAGTATCTGCCGCATATCAAGGCGCTCAGCCCCCATACGGTCAAATCCTATCGGGATACTTTTAAACTGTTTTTACCCTATGCCGCCAACTATCACGGCATCAAAATCTCCTCGCTTCAAATTGCGCATCTCAGTGTTGAAGTCATTTTAGACTTTTTAGACAATTTGGAAAAACAGCGCCAAAACTCGGCCAAAACTCGCAACAGCCGCCTGGCGGCCCTCAAATCACTGGCCAAGATGATCCGCTTCATGCATCCGGAGCAAAGACAGCTGGCCGATAAAATCTGCAGCATCCCTCAAAAGCGCTGCCAGCGGCAGCTGATCGGCTTTTTATATCCTCATGAAATCGATCTCATCTTACAAGCGGTGGATCTTAAAAATGCCCTGGGCGTGCGGGACTACTGCCTTTTACAGCTGCTGTATGACTCCGGCGCCCGCGCCACTGAAATCGCAACACTGAATCTGGACTATTTTAATGCCCATAATAAAACCCTGGCCATCTTGGGCAAAGGCAACCGCTATCGGCAAATTGAACTGGAGGCTAAAACCGTAAGATTGCTCAACCTCTATATCGCCAGATACCGTGTCACGCCCAAACCTGCCTATCAGCATCGACTCTTTATCAATCAACACGGCAGGCAGCTCACCCGCCACGGCATTTATCGCTTGTGTAAAAAATACCTGCACAGGGCATTGCCGCCCAAACGACTAAAAGATGTCAACCCGGTTCACAGCTTCCGCCATTCCTGTGCGATTAAAATGCTCACTGACGGCCACTCGGTCTCTGATATCAGAAATAAACTGGGACATGAAGACATCCAATCCACCATGGTCTATTTGCAGCTGGACCTGGCGAAAAGAAAAAAAATCCAACAGCAGTTCATCCAATATGTTCAATCTAACGTCTCGCAAAATCCGGAAATAGACGAACTGATCGATTGGCAAAACAAAGATGATATCATGGCCTGGCTGGACGATCTCTAAGCGTACACCTCTGATCTCTGGCCAAATGATTTAAGGTGGGTTTATATGAAAAAAATTATGTTAACTCGCTGATCAGCAAAATAACCAAAAATACTATTATGTTGCTGAAATTAATTGAAATGTTGAATTTGCAGAAGAAATGAAAGATATTACAATGCTATCAGATAGATAGGTGGACTCGCAACATAATAGCCGAAACCCATCATTCAGCTGTTTTTCACATTGCGTTAGGAAATCCTAAATTCCGTATATTCAACTTGCATCTAATGCATCAGCTAATTTTTGGATACCATTCAGGTCAAAGTCTTCCGCCATTTGAACAATCTGTTTGCTGAGCAGTGTGCAGGTGTCTGATTGATCCTTAATTTCCTCTGCAATGGCATTTAATGTCATGACATCTCCCATTTCAGCCGCATTGCGAATACGTTTGGCAATATCCTGTGATAATTCTGTGGGAATATCTGCAAGTTCTCCAGCAGATGGTTTTTCGATATTTTCTTCGGTAGGTACGCCAAGAGTCTGAGCTGATTCGAGGGCTTGATTGAGGGCATTTTCAAGCTCTGAGAATTTTAAATTTAGCTCTTCAGCTTGAGGGGCGTTCTGTTGTTCAACTCCTTTAACGAGTTTCTCGATGTTCACCGCGGCTGCCTGAAGCTCC
>JASFIG010000199.1:0-8301 GCA_050122795.1 Desulfobacterales bacterium | reverse complement strand
ATCAAAAGATACTGCCTAAAATTCAATCATACCTCAGAGCATTCAAATGCAGTGAAACATTATTCCGGCCTGTCATTTGAGCCCGCCTTGACCTTGAAAAAAATGTCTCGCTTCCAGACTGAAAATAATCTTTTTTGTCTCCCATGTCATATTCCCACGACCAACCGTTTATCAGTTCATTGACCTGCCTGAAAATAGTAGTTTGTTCAGACAGGTTTGCAAATGCCCGATAAACCGGTTGCCCACAGCGGAATGGAAATCCTGTTTGATCATCTTGAACCGGCAAACCGGTAACGGGCTCAACCTTTTACTAATACTTGTATTTTAACATTCCTGTTTTATTTTTCGGATTATCTGCTACAATTAGTTACAGCCAAGAAAAGAGATTTTCCAAACGCCGTTTTGCAGCAAACAAAAGGAGGTCCCCATGCTCGAAATGTTGAAGAAGACCTATCTGGCGGGAGCCGATCTGGCGCACAAAACCTGGGATGAGGTAGAAGCGCTTTCCAAAGAACTCGTCAAAAAGGCCAAGATGTCTGAAAATGAGGGGTCAAAATTTTTGCAGGACATGAAAAAGCGCTATGACGACACCCAGAAAAAGACGGGCACGTATATCGAAAAAGCCGTCAAGGATATCTTGAAAAAGATGGATATCGCCACAGCCGCCGACATTAAAGCCTTGAAAAAAGAAATCCGGCAGCTCAAGAAAGCAACCGCAACGACAACTGTGAAAAAACCCGTCCGCAAAACCGCCGCCAAGAAGCGCACCCTAACGGCTGCCAAAAAACGGACCGCGACCGCAGCCAAGAAGCGCAAGACAACTGCCACCAAAAAGCGAACCGCGACAGCAGCCAAAAAAACCTCCGGGCGGGCAAAACCGAAAACACGCGCCCGCACCACAAAAACTAGAAAATAAGCTACGGCGGGCGGCGCTAATTGGCACATCGACCGATCGGAAGCGAGAATACGATTGATCTGAAGGGTTCAGATGTTGAGTATCAGGAAAATAGGTGTCATCGGACGGACTTACCGACATTTGAATCGTTATCGGCAAATTCTGGCAATATTGATTAAGTACGGATTTGGGGATTTGCTGGACAGGCTCAGTATTGATCAATACATCGGCGCCGGTTTGCAGGCCATTTCCCGAAAACGGGCCGAGCGGGTCGAGAAACTGACCCGACCCCAGCGGTTAAGAATGGCGTTTGAAGAACTGGGCCCGACCTACATCAAACTCGGTCAGATTCTTTCCACGCGCCCGGATCTTGTACCGGTCGATATCCTCGAAGAACTGGCCCGGCTGCAGGATGAGGTGCCGCCCTTTCCATTTGAAGATGTCAAAGCGATTGTTGAATCCGAATTTGGCATTCCTGCCGAAGAATTATTCGATCAACTGGACGATCAGCCACTCGCATCGGCCTCCATCGGTCAGGTGCATGGAGCGCGTACCAAAGACGGCGAAGCCGTTGCCGTCAAATTCCAGCGACCCGATATTCAGAAAATCATAGAGGTCGATCTGGAAATTATGCTTCATCTGGCTACGCTTGCCGAGCGCCATATAAAAGAATTCGAAATCCATCGACCGGTTAAAATTGTCGAAGAATTTGCCCGCACCCTTGAAAAAGAAATTGATTATCGCAATGAAGCCACCAATATGGAGCGCATTGCCCGCCGATTCCTGGATACGCCCCACATTTATATACCGGCTGTATTCAGAGAATTCACCACCTCGCGCGTCCTGACAACCGAATTGATCGAAGGCATTAAAATTTCCAAAATCGAATCAATCGTTGAAGCCGGGCTGGATCAAAAAGTCATTGCGGACCGTGTTGTGGGATTGGTGCTCAAACAGGCCTTTGAGCACGGTTTTTTTCATGCCGACCCCCATCCTGGAAACATTTTTGTCCTGGCCGACAATGTGATCTGTCTGGTGGACTATGGCATGATGGGACTTGTGGATCGTGCCACTCGTGAAGCGTTTGTTGATTTGATAGACAGCGTGGTACATCAACAGGAGGTCAAAACAACCCAGGTGCTGCTGAATCTGACCGATCGGGACGAAGAGCCCGATATCCGAGCGCTTGAAAGAGAAGTCGCTGATTTTATGGGGCGTCATTTCTACAAGCCATTAAAGGATATGGAAATTGGAAAACTGCTGCAGGATTTACTCCACCTGACCATTCGATTTCGGCTGCGACTTCCGCCCGATATTTTCCTGATGATCAAAGCCTTGAGTTCCGTCGAAGGTGTCGGCCGCGCGCTCGACCCGGAATTTGATCTGATTGCGCACGCGCGCCCTTTTATCCAGCAGGTTAAGCTTGAACGCTTCGGTCCCAAGCGGATATCCGCTGATGTGTACGATATGATGTCGCGGCTGCTTCAATTTCTACAGCAATTTCCGAAGGATTTGATGGATCTGACCGGCATGATCCGACAGCAACGATTGAGTCTGCAACTCGAACACAAAGGGCTTGCGTCTATGCTGGCAACCCAGGATCGGACCAGCAACCGCATGTCTTTTGCCATCATCATTGCTGCGCTGATCATCGGATCGGCGCTGATTGTTATTTCAGAAATTCCCCCGCTCGTCTACGGCATTTCATTGATCGGCATCATCGGCTATCTGGTGGCGGCTATTATGGGGATCTGGTTGCTGGTGGCGATCATTCGAAAAGGGAGGCTGTGACCTAACAAAATTTGGCGCCCACCCCAAATAAACGGGTCGAACGACGTCGGTCCAATAAGGTGCGCCTGGTGACCTTAGCTAAATGTCCATCGGTGGCGCGGCTAAACGGCAGACCGTTGGATTTAATTAGAATTTTGCGACCCGGCCGATGGGCATAAGCGGACTCAAAGTACAGACCGCTTCTGCTGTAGTTATGCAGGGTACCCCGATAATGAAACCCCGTGCGCTTATCTTTAAGCGTAATCGGGGTTTTGCAATTGATGCGTCTGCTTCTTTTCTGCAAGGCACGGCCGGCCATCTGGCATCACCTCAGTTTATATTGGACTGGTATTTTTTACCCTAAATGTAAGACTGTTCAAACTCAAGTCAAAGACTAAATTACATAAACAGCAACAAACTTAAGGCCATCACGCCCATTCCCAGGATGAGGCCGTAAATGGAAAGGTGATGCTCACCGTATTTCTGGGCGGACGGAAGTAATTCGTCCAGGGAGATAAAAACCATGATACCGGCAACTCCCGCAAACAGGATGCCGAAGATAAAATCGCTGAAAAAATTAAGCAGGATAAAATATCCGATGAGGGCTCCCACGGGCTCGGCAACCCCGGAGAGAAAGGAGTAGTAAAAGGCCTTCTTTTTGCTTCCGGTGGCGTAATAAATCGGAACCGATACGGAAATACCTTCCGGGATGTTGTGGATGGCAATGGCCACCGCTATGGATAAACCCAGGGCCGGATCAGACAAGGCGGCTGCAAATGTGGCCAGGCCCTCAGGGAAGTTATGGATGGCAATGGCCAATGCCGTGAACATCCCCATGCGCAACAGTTTTTGGTTTTTGTCACTGACCTGTTCAGGACCCATTTCCTCTATGCCCCGGACCTCATGGGGATTTTCGAAAGACGGCACCAGCTTATCGATAATACCGATCAGAAGGATCCCGCCAAAAAACGCCGCCACGGTTATCCAGGTGGCTTTGGTAAGATCGAACTGTTCAGCCAGTGCATCCCTGGCCTTGACAAAGATTTCGACAAATGAAACGTAAATCATCACCCCGGCTGAAAATCCCAGCGCCAGCGATAGAAATTTGGTATTGGTGCGTTTGGCAAAAAATGCCAGGGCGCTGCCGATGCCGGTGGCCAGGCCGGCAAACAGGGTGAGACCAAAAGCAACCAGTACATTTTCTTCAAACATAGGAATTTCCAGTTTTACAATGATAAAAAGATGCCGATCAGATCCGGTTTTATTCTTTTCCCTTAACTGTGTTTTCTAAGTATACCCATTTTGGGGATCGAGGCAATGACAGTTTTATGGTCTATCAAATTATAAACTTGTACGTATCCTGTGAAAATTGGAAGTGGCTGCAAAATCCCGTTCCGTTGAGCGGGCAGATGGGTTTTGCAGCCACTTCTAAAAGCGAATGGCTTTGACGATGAATAGGAGACCAACTATGATCATCAAAACCGCCCCGATTTTATAGATAATGGTCCTTGATTTGAGCCATCCCATGTCGGCCAGCTTGGCGACCAAAAAGAGCGCCGGAACGGTACCCAACCCAAAAGCCGCCATCAGCCCCATGCCCGTCAGGACGCCTTGATGGGTGGAACCGGTATCCATGCCGGCGCGTGCAGCCCCCAGCAGCGCCGTATACACCGGGCCGCAGGGCAGCAGCCCAAGCAGCAGCCCCAGCGGCAGATAGACCAGGGTGGATTGTTTGTGCAGTAATTTGCCGAACCCTTTTGAAATGAAGCCGCCCGGGCTGGAATGGTCTCCGAAGATCTTGCCAAGCGGAACCCACCCGGCCATGGCCAGCCCCATGAGCATAATCAAGGCGCCGGTAAAAATCATCACAACTTTCTGAATCGTGTCAATATTGGCCGTGATCATGGTCAGTGATCCAGCAGCGGCCACTACACCCCCGAGGATGGCATAGGTCGTTATTCTGCCCAGATGATACAGCAGCTGGGGGATGAAAATGCTTTTTTCTTTGAGGTTGAGGCTAAAGCTGACCACAATCGGTCCGCACATGCCGATACAGTGTCCGAAGCCGATGGTAAAGCCGGTGGAAAGATACAGCAGAAATAAGGTTTCAGTAGATAACATCGAAGATAAATTCGGTTTGGCCCGCATCGGGGATGGTGACCGTCGCCTGCCAGGTCCGGCGACCGCTGGGGCACTTGACGATGACGCCCTGGCCTTCATAGGAGTCGCTGCCGGCAGATTTAAGCTGCACCCGGTTAGGGCCCATATTCATGCCCGGCATCCCTAAATCAATATAAGGGGCTTTGGTCGATGTTATCTGCTTTCCCGACAGGGTAACCCTGAAAGACAGGTTTCGCAGGGCCTTTACCGGCCTGGGGGTGACTTCGAGGGTTACCGTATTTTCAGAAAGAGACTGAGTGCAGGGGCCGGCATGCAAGTCGCAGTTGATCATTTCCTGATATTTATCGCCGGCTGAAGTTTTAACGGGAGTCGACAGTAAAATAGCCGTCAAGGTTACAATGGACAACATACAGATAAGGGATTTCATTTTCGCAGCTGTAGCCTCCTTTCCCGGTTTTCCAAAGAACCATCCGCGACTGCTGCAACAGCGGCCGCGGATGCTCTAAATGCATTTCTTTCTGACTTCCGTCATCTGTCCGCTGTTTTTTTATAATAGCGTATATCCAGGACCCTCCCCCCCTTCCGGGCAGGTCCAGGTGATATTTTCGTATGGATCCTTTATATCGCAGGTTTTGCAATGCAGGCAGTTGGAAGGATTGAGTTTCAGCCGTTTGTCGCCGGTTTTGTCATCGGTCTCTATTTCGTAAACATCCCCCGGGCAAAAGCGTGTGCAGGGGCTGCGGTATTTAGGATAGCAGGTGCTGATACACAGATCGGTATCGTGCACGATGATATGGGACGGTTGATCCTCCCGGTGTTTGGTCTTGGACAGATAAACACTGGTGAGTTTGTCCACAAACAGCTTTCCATCGTATAATTTTGGATCGATGGACGACTGAACCTCAACCTGCCCGCCATTGAGCGACTTGAGGGTTTTATAATCTTCCTCAAGCGGCATATTATCCACAAAACCCCGACCGCCGGTAACGTATTGGGCACCCAGATGAATGAATTTCATCGGGTTGGTTTTTGAAAGCGCCTGGTAAAAATTACGGCCTTCAAACAGTTGATCGTTAATATAGCTGTTTTCAAATAAGTCGCTATAGGTTTGAAGGGTTTGCTGGTCAAAGCTTTCCTTTTCGATTGCTGTCATAATGGCCTCTGCGGCGAGCATGCCCGATTTCATGGAAACATGGATGCCTTTCAGGCCCGGCATATACTGAATACCGGCGCTGGCGCCGATAAAAAGACCGCCGCCGACCGCCAGTTTGGGCAATGTGTAATATCCGCCAGTGGCCACGGCTCTGGCACCGGCTTCGACGACCTTGCCGCCTTTGATGAGATTGGCCACAAACGGGTGGCTCTTGAATTTGATAAACGTATCATACAGGTCCAGCAGGGGGTCCTGGTAGCAAAGTCCGGTCAAAAACCCCAGGGTCAGGCGGTTGTCGCTCATCTCGTAAATGAAGGCCCCGCCGGGCACATACAGCCCGATGGGATAGCCCATCAGATGAATATCGTTGCCTTTGCTGGTTTTAAAATAATTGGTGGCCTCGGGCAGCTCGATGACTTCTTCGATCCCGGTCTCAAACACCTGGGGCATTTTACCTTCCATCAGGCCTAATTTTTTATCGATTTCCTTGAACAGACTGCCACGGGCGCCTTCTCCGAACACCGTGACCTTGGCTTTTAAATCGATGCCGGGCTCAAAATTGGCCTTGGGCTCCCCATCGGGCCCGATGCCCTGGTCACCGGTGCGCACACCCACGATGGTTTTGCCGTCGTCAGCGTAAAGGACCTCTTTGCCGGCAAATCCGGGGAATATATTGACCCCCATCTCTTCCGCGATCTGCCCCAGCCAGCGGGTGAAGCGGGAAAGACTGATGATCAGGCTGCCCGTGTTGTGCATCGCTTTGGGTACAAACGGCATCCGGATGGCCGAAGTTGCGGTTAAATAGTAAAATTCATCCCCCCGTACAGTGGCCTCCAGCGGGCACCCTTTTTCGGCGTAGTCCGGCATAAGCTCATTGAGCGCGATCGGGTCCATGACCGCACCGCTCAGGGCATGTGATCCGATTTCGGCGCCTTTTTCGATCAGGGCGACTTCCAGCTCCAGATTTTTTTCCTTGGCCAGTTGCATCAATTTAATCGCACCGGCCAGGCTGGCCGGTCCACCACCGACAAACAGTACGTCAAAATCAATACTTTCACGCTCTACAGTCATTGTTGCTACTCCTGTATTATTGAGATATCTTCAGTTTATACAGATCGATGTTACCAAAATTGTGAAGGATGATGTTTAGCATACTCCGATGTCTTTGTAAATTGCGTCGTACAGATTTTAGCCTTGTTTCGGCCTTACCGAGGTTCCCTTATCGATCAAGTGTATTATGTTACGTTCGGTTGTCATCTGTGTAAGGGTGTTAAGCGCCTTTGTTTTTTCCGGAAATTCTGAATTTTATTGAACCCTGATTGTTTTTTTTGCTAAATAGCTAAGGGAGTTTTTCTTAAATTGACCGCGGAATGAAATATCAGCGACTTCAGCGTGCAAACTCAGGGTTAAGGGAGTGTAGCGAAAAAACAGAATTCAAATGAGCAAAAATACCATGGATTTATACCTTTACAATTCACTGATGCGTAGAAAGCAGCAATTCAAACCGGTCAAACCCGGGGCGGTGGGGCTGTATACCTGCGGGCCGACGGTCTACAATTATGCCCATATCGGCAACCTGCGGACCTATATATTCGAAGACATATTAAAGCGGGTGCTGGTTTACAACGGATATGCAGTCAAACATGTCATGAACATCACCGATGTCGGTCATTTAACCGGCGATCGCGATATGGGTGAGGATAAGATGGAAGCAGGTGCTGCCCGGGAGGGCAAAAGTGCCTGGGACATCGCCGAGTTTTACACGCAGTCTTTTAAAAAAGACATCGCGCATCTGAATATACTGGCACCTGACATCTGGGTAAAGGCCACCGACACCATACCGGAGCAAATTGCCCTGATAGAGACACTGGAAGAAAAAGGGTATACGTATCGAACTTCCGACGGTATTTATTTTGATACGGCGAAATTTAAAGATTATACCAAGTTGTCACATCAGGACCTCGAGGCGCTCAAGGAAGGCGCCCGGGTGGAACGCAACCCGGAAAAACGCAATGCCACTGATTTTGCGCTCTGGAAATTTTCCCCCCAGGGCTCAAAACGACAGATGGAATGGGATTCCCCCTGGGGTGTGGGTTTTCCGGGCTGGCACCTGGAGTGCTCGGCAATGAGCATGAAGTTTCTGGGTGAGCAGCTGGATATCCATTGCGGCGGCACCGACCATATCGACGTTCACCATACCAATGAAATTGCGCAATCTGAAGCGGCGACGGGCAAACCTTTTTTCAATTTCTGGATGCACGGGGCGTTTTTAATCATCCAGGGTGGCAAAAAAATGGCCAAAAGCGAGGGGAATTTTCTGACGCTCGAAAATGCATTTCTTGAAAATGATATCAACCCCTTG
>JASFIG010000198.1:0-8301 GCA_050122795.1 Desulfobacterales bacterium | reverse complement strand
CAGGCCGATCAGAGAGAGCTTAGCGAGGCAGATTATCAGAATTTCTACCGGCTGGTCGGTAGTTACCGCGGTCTGTCGGAATCGATCGTTGAACATGCAAAGATTGCCGGAGGTTTTGACTGGAAGGAGTTGGGGGAAGAACGATTCTAGAAAAGGTTTCAGGTTTCAGTATTCAGGTGTCAGGAAGTACAAGGAGAGTACAGTGAAGGCAAGGAATTATATGGATGTGGAGGATCTTGAAGTCTATAAAAAGCTATGTCAATTACACATTGAGGTTTGTGATTTAACCCAGGCTTGGCCACAAGAAGAAAAGTACGAATTGGGAAGCCAGGTAAGGCGTTCGTCAAACAGCTCACCTGCCCAGCTTGCCGAGAAAAATGATGACCGGCATATCCGTAATAAAATTGAAGGCGTCAACCGCAGTAGAGGCGAAGCCGGTGAGACGATTCATCACTTATATATGGCAAAACTCAAAGGATATATAACAGATAAGATATATCTGGAGTTTAGAGACCGCTATAAAGAATGTATACGCATGTTAAACGGATTGGAAAAAACGCTGGAGCAAAAAATTCCAAAGCGAGAGCAGCGATGGCAGGTAAAAGAAGATGCAGCTGAGTATGGGTTTAATAATGAATCGCACCCCCAAGGGTGGCCAGTTGAAGATAGATAAGGTATCAGCGTTCAGTGTTCGGGTTTCGGATTTCTGCATTTACTTGTTTTTCCTGACACCTGACACCTGAAACCTGAAACCTTTTAACAAGGAGCTTGATATGAGCTTTATACCGAAAGAATTTACCATTGGTGGCGTATATTTTCCGCCTTTGCTGATTGCCGGCATTCTGGGTGTCGCATTGGCCGTGTTGACAGCTATGCTGCTCAACCGTTACCGATTGTCACGGTATTTTTTCTACCCGCCGCTGGTTTTTGTTGCGCTGGCAGTAATTTATACCGTAATTATTGGAACGTTTATTATTCCTTCATAGGTTTCAGTGTTCAGGTGTCAGCCCATCATTTCGGTTCTTCAACCTGACACCTGAAACCCGACACCTGAAACCTTTTAATACACTAATGATCGGGATTTGAATTTTTACTTATTAGAAAGTGAAAGAAGATGCATGGGAAACTTAAATATTTATTGACAGGCGCGGTGGTACTGATTGCTGTGATCGGTTTATTGATCAAGTACTGGGACTACGTCACCAATCCCTGGACGCGTGACGGCCAGGTGCGCGCCCAGGTGGTTCAGATTACACCCCGGGTTTCGGCCCCGATTATCAAGCTGCCGATAAAAGACAACCAGCTGGTCAAAGCCGGCGACCTGTTGTTTGAAATCGATCCCCGCACTTTCCAGGCGGCTTTGGATCAGGCCCAAGCCGAACTTGACAATACCCGCGATGAAATCGAAGCCCTGGAGAAACAGGTCGAGGCCGCTCAGGCTGATGTTGAGGCTGCCAATGCCAACATCGAACGGGCGAAGGCCGGAATAAGGGGATATGCCGGCCGGGTTGAGCAGGCTGACTCGGAATACAAGCGCCAGCAGGTACTGATGAAGCAGAGAGCGACATCCCAAAAAAGGGTCGAGTCGGCTAAGGGCAATTACATCGCCGTTGTGAATGAAAAAGCCAATGCCGAAGCCCAGTTGCTGCAAATGCAGGCCCAGCTGAGTGAAGCGGAAGCGAACCTGGCCAAAGCCAGAGCCGATTTGGGAGCTCCGGGGGAAAAAAATGCCCAGCTGCGTCTGGCCAAAGCCCAGGTTCGCGAGGCGGAGCTCAACCTGGAGTTTACACAGGTAAAAGCGCCGGTGGACGGATATGTGACCAACCTGAATCTTCGGCTGGGCAGCCAGGCGGTCGCCAACCAGCCGGCACTGGCGCTGGTGGATATCAATAGCTTCTGGGTTCACGGGTTCTTCAGGGAAAACTATATCGAGGATATTCGCGAAGGCGACAGGGCTATTGTCACGCTCATGACCTATCCCGATAAACCGCTGGAGGGGCATGTCGACAGCCTGGGTTGGGGCATCGCCCAACAGGACGGCAGCACCGGTTCTGATTTGCTGCCGAACGTCAGCCCCACCTTCGAATGGATCCGTCTGGCTCAGCGTGTGCCGGTGCGCATTCACCTCGATAAGGTGCCGGAGGAAGTCAAGCTGCGCGTCGGCACCACCGCCTCGGTGCTGGTGATGACCGGAACCAGCAAGGAAACGAGCAAAAAAAAGGCGGTGGCGGTGCCGAAGGCACTACAGTAGTATAAGTGATGAACGTCGAACATCGAACGTCCAACTTCGAACGTTGAATTAAAAAAACTACAAAAGGGGGGAACGTAGATTTACTTAAAGATGAACGTCAAACATCGAACGTCAAACGTCCAACGCCGAAGGTTGAATTAAAAAATAACTAATTAAAAGATGAACGTTCAACTTCGAACATCGAATATTGAAAGGAGGAAAATGAAGAAACAGACATATGATCTGGAAGAAAGACTGTTGGAATATTCGGTATAGCAGCATCATCATTCGTTGTTCGAACGTCAAACTTTTTCAGTATCACAAAACAAGCAAAATTGTCATTCCGGGCTCGACCCGGAATCCATCTAAATTATAATGCTTTCATCACATAAAATTGATTCCAGCATGGCTTGAAATATTATCTATTTTTAAACATGAGAACACAGCCCGGAAAGTAGGAATATAGGAAACAGCGGTGAACAAGCTGCCGGTCGTATATATCTTAGCAAGCAAACGTAATGGTACATTATATATCGGTGTGACCTCAGACCTGGTAAGGCGAATATGGGAACATAAAAACAATATAGTGGAAGGATTTACCAAACGTTACAATGTTCATCGGCTGGTTTGGTATGAAATGCACGAGAGCATGGAATCAGCCATTGCTCAGGAGAAGCGGTTGAAAAACTGGAGACGAAAATGGAAATTAGAATTGATTGAGAGTAATAATCCTAACTGGATTGATTTGTATGACGAGATCGTTTGACTGGATTCCGGATCAAGCCCGGAATGACATAATGAATACAAGGGTATTTCTATCAGGTAAAGGAGCGAGTTCTAACTATGTAATAACAAGCATTTGCTTTAATAACTTTCAGGGCCCTAATTTATTACAAAAGGATAAAAACCGCCGTTCGACAGGTTCACGGCCCTGAGCGGAGTCGAAGGGCTAGTAAGAAATCCAAATAGTATCTGGTTCTTTATTATTTTAAATTAAATCGTGGAGCGAAGCGACATCCACATTCGAAGTTGGACGTTGAGCGTTCGATGTTCGACGTTTATTTTTTTAAAGGTTCGAAGTTCATCGTTTAAACGGAGGAATATATGCCAGCGTTATTGTTCATTAAAGAACACTACTCCATCGGCCGGGTGGGGTTGTTGATCCTGGCGTTTATAATCAGCGGCTGCAGTATGGTGGGTCCTGATTATGTCAAGCCGACGCCACCGGAGCCTCAGGAATGGCTGGAATCGACGGGTTCCAAAATTGAAAGCAAGGAGGCTGATTTTAGCACCTGGTGGACGGTGTTCAATGATCCGACGCTTAACGCCCTGGTCCAAAGCGCCTATGAGCAAAATCTAACCTTGCAGGCCACCGGCATTCGCATACTTGAAGCCCGGGCTCAGCTGGGTATTGCCATCGGCAATCAGTACCCGCAAACACAGCAGGGCACCGGTGATGCCACGGCCCAAAAAACCAGCCGCAATTTGCCCAATGCCGCCTCTGCCGAACGCTTTGCTTATGTGTACGACATGGGATTCGACGTCGGTTGGGAACTCGACTTCTGGGGCAAGTTCCGACGTGCCGTCCAGGCGGGTGTCGCCGATCTGCAGGCGTCGATCGCCGATTATGACGACAACCTGGTCTTTTTAACCTCCGAGGTGGCGCGCACGTACATCACTCTGCGCACCTCTGAAGAGCGTCTGGCGGTTGCGTACGATAATGTAAAAATTCAAACTGAATCATTGCGACTGGCGCAAGCCCAGTTTGACGCCGGGGCGGTCACCGAACTCGATGTTTTTCAGTCTAAAGGTCAATTGAGAACCACGGAAGCCGCCATTCCGGGCTTTGAATCCGATATCCGCCAGGCCAAAAATGCGCTCGCCATTTTGCTGGGCAAACTTCCCGGCGAAATCGATGCCATGCTCGCCGGTCCGGGGCGCATTCCACATGTGCCAGCAGAGATTGCGATCGGTATTCCGGCCGAATTGCTGCGCCGGCGGCCCGATATTCGCCTGGCCGAGCGCCAGCTGGCGGCGCAAAGTGCCCAGATCGGAGTCGCCAAAGCGGATCTATTTCCCAGTTTTTCACTGTTTGGCTCGATCGGATATACCACCGCCGGCAGTACCAGCCGACCCCAATCGCGGAATGCCGGCCTTAGCGATCTGTTTAAAAATAGCAGCCTGGGGTATTCCGTCGGCCCTTCGATTAGCTGGAACCTGTTTAATTACGGGCGCATTACCAACAACATCCGGGTGGAAGATGCACGCTTCCAGCAACTGGCGGTGGATTATGAGAACACGGTATTGGAGGCGGTTCAGGAAGTGGAAGACGCCATGACGGCTTACCTGCGCACCCAGGATCAGGTGGCGTTTTTAGCCGATGCGGTGGCAGCCTATAAGAGTTCGGTGGATTTGTCGACACTGCAATACAAAGAAGGACTGGTGGATTTTCAGCGGGTGCTGGATGCCCAGCAGAACCTGGTACAACAGCAGGACAATCTGGTGACCTCCAGCGGCGATGTTAACCTGAATTTGATTTCCCTGTACAAGGCCCTGGGCGGGGGCTGGGAGATGCGCGCCGGCAAAGATTTTGTACCAAACGACATCAAAGCAAAGATGAAAGCACGCACCAACTGGGGTGATCTGCTGTCGCCCGTCGAGTTGGAGTTCCCACCATCAGAAGAAGTCGACCGCCTATTCAATCGACCGGATTGGTAATAACGCTGAATCCGTATAGGGATCCAGCGTTATTCGTTATTGGCATTAAAGCGCAAATCCGGAAATTAATATAACAAATAACAAAAAACTAGAAGCTATCTCAAAAATAGTAGATCACGCTCAAGGGCAAGGCGAAAACCGATTCATAAGTGGAGCATACACGTTAGTATTCGAGCATTTTGAATCGGGTTTTAACGCAGCCATTGAGCGTTAGATGCATTTTTGAGATAGCTTCTCTGGAGGTGTGGTGTGTATCAAACAATAGCCATTCTGGCGCTCTTTATCCTGGTTTATAGTTCAGTCGCCGGCCGAGTCGAACGCTCCTGGATCAGTGGGCCGATTGTGTTTACTGCTTTCGGTCTGCTCATCGGTCCGGTCGGTCTGGACCTATTGTCGTTTGAAACAGACAGGGAGACCATAAAAACGCTGGCGGAGTTGACCCTGGCGCTGGTGCTTTTCACGGATGCCGCTGGTGCCGACATAGGGGTACTGAAAAAGACAAAGGCGTTGCCCATTCGTCTATTGCTGATCGGCCTGCCCCTGACCATTCTGCTTGGTTTCGGGTTGGGCATGCTCCTCGTCGAAACACTGTCCGTGTTCGGCGTGGCCCTTGTCGCAACCATGTTGGCGCCGACTGACGCTGCGCTGGGCAAGGCCGTGGTCACCAACGAAGCGGTGCCGGATGCGGTGCGTCAGGGATTGAATGTAGAAAGCGGCCTCAACGATGGTATCTGCGTGCCGATTTTGTTTGTGTTTCTGGCGCTGGCCACGGGAAAGGCCGGTGAAGAGGGCCCCTGGAAATTGGCCATCATGCTGGTGGCCGAGGAGATCGGCATTGGCCTGGCGGTGGGACTGATACTGACCACTCTGGCGGCCTTGCTGTTGAAGGTTGCCAGGAAGCAAGAATGGCTGACCCATACCTGGATTCAGGTTCCGGTCGTGGCCCTGGCGCTGGGTTGTTTTGGCGTTGCCCAGAGCCTGGGCGGCAGCGGCTTCATTGCCGCGTTTTCAGGCGGTCTTCTTTTTGGCATCCTGGCCAAACAGGTCAAAGAGGAGTACCTACGCGCCGCAGAAGGCACGGGGGACACCCTGGCGCTGATTACCTGGGTAATCTTCGGCGCAGCCGTGGTGGGCAAGGCTGTAGGTTACTTTAACTGGCAAATCTGGCTGTATGCCATTTTGAGTTTGACGCTTATCCGCATGCTGCCGGTATTTCTGGTGCTCACCGGTATGGGGGTTAGCACCGAGGGCAAGCTTTTTATGGGCTGGTTCGGCCCCCGGGGTCTGGCCAGCATTGTATTTGCCGTCATCGTGGTGGAGGCGGGTGTGCCCAACAGCGGCATTATCGCCGCTACGGCAGTGTGTACCATCATGCTTAGCATCGTTGCGCATGGAATATCTGCCAATCCCTGGGCCAAAGGGTTCGGTGATCGCAGACAAAGGGCAGAAGGTGGGCCCCACGTAGGAGAATGATAATGTTTACCCGTTTCACGTACCATTTCTTTGTTGCCATCCGGAATGTCAAATCTGTCACTCTGGCGCTGATCGCTTTGATCATCGCCGGTGCCGGTGCAATTACCGTATTTGAAAAGATGTCTTTTGCAGACACGCTGTACTTTGCCTTTGTCACGGGTTTGACGATCGGGTACGGCGATATTGTGATGAAAACGCCTGGCGGGCGACTCATAGCCCTACTGATCGGTTTCGTCGGTATCCTTTTCACCGGTTTGATTGTTGCCGTTTTAGTCTTTGCGGTTCGGGAAAGTCTGGAAGAATCGCGCAAGCATGGTTGAGAAAAACACCCGATGGTTTTTGTCCTGAAAGTGATTATTATAAAGTTTGCTCATTTCCAATTGATAGATATTTGAAAGGAGAAAAACAAAATGGCGAAAGAAAAAGTTAAACATTTGAGCGGCGTATTTGCTTCGGTATTTGCCCACCACGGACACATTACCAAAGAAGAAGCTAAAGACATCAGCGGCCTGGAGGATCATGAATTCGAAAAAGCATATGAAAAAGCATCCAATATCGCTGATAAGGTCATGCAGCATGAAGGGGATAAGATGGATAAATTCTTAGAGCATATGGCCAAAGCAATTGATGAGCACATGGAGCATTTCGGCGGGAAGTTGTTCAAGTAGCTGAACCTCCTTCGCATGCGAGCTTCAGGATCTGAGATGAAGGAACCGTTCAGTCAAGATTAAGCCAGAGACCGGAGTCAAGAAGCCGGCAGTCATAATGCTGAACTAAAAGACCTGTCTGCCACGGTTTTCGCTTATCTTAACGAGGACGACAGCGACTTTCAATACGACAACTTCTTTTTCACTCAAGGTTTGATTTACGGAGGCTGCAGCCTACATATAATGGAGGTATGCATTGCGATATGCGATACCGGTTAAGTCGTCGCAAAGCGTCTGACGGCTGCAGAACTTCAATTTTATACAATTTAACTCAAGAGGCTTACAATGGCCCAATTGCTGTCAAAAGGCTTCAGAAAAGATCGGCCATCGTCTGAATACGGATCAATACAAAAACCAACCATTCTCATCATTTTGTGCGGATGTTTCATCGCGCTGGTGGTCGTCCTGGCCTGGTTTGCACTTGACAGGGTGAATGAGAAAATTCAGGCAGATGTGGGTGAATCCCTGCAAATTGTTTTGCATACGACCCAGGAATCGCTGAACCTGTGGATCGAATCCAACAAACTTAATCTATCTCAGCTGGCAATGGATCCGCGATTGATTTTTTTAACCGAGCGCCAGTTGAGCGTTTCCCGCAACAAAAGCGCCCTGTTAAAGAGCGCCACGCTAAAGGAATTGCGTGATTTTTTTCAATATCGAAAAAACCAGTTCGGCCAGGCTGGATTTTTCATTATTGCCCCGGATTTCATCAATATTGCCTCCATGCGTGATGCTAACATCGGGGCTAAAAATTTGATTGCCAGCCAGGCATTGGATCGTCTCAACCAGGCATTTCAGGGCGAGGCTGTCATGGTACCGCCCATATGGTCGGATATTCCTCCGATTACGGCTGGGGATGGTAATCGTAAAAAATCGACTTCCATGTTTTTTGCAGCACCGATCAAAGGTAAACAAGGTGAAGTTATTGCTGTGGTCGCGCAACACGTTGATCCTGCTATGAATTTTACCCGCATTATCCGACTGGGAAAGATCGGCAAAAGTGGAGAAACCTACGCATTTGGCCCCTATGGTAAACTGCTTTCTGAAAGCCGTTTTAGTGCGGACCTGCTCAACGCCGGGCTGATCAAAGAAGGTGAAAAGAGCATTTTGGCAGTCAGCGTGCGCGACCCCGGTGGAGATATGACCAAAGGCTTCACGCCCTCGGTCCCCAGG
>JASFIG010000197.1:0-8331 GCA_050122795.1 Desulfobacterales bacterium | reverse complement strand
TGGTATTTCGATTTTAGCAGCTTATCAACCCGCTCGGGAGGCCATGCAGGTATCCCCCAAAGAAGCGCTGGAAATTTCACATCTGGGGATGCAGCCGCGAATATCTCCCCGGCAGCTGGCTTTCGGCGGGCTGGGCTGCATCCTGATGGTGTTGCCCTTATCCAAACTGCCGGCCATACTGGGCATGCCGTTACCGGGGTATCTGGCTATTTTTCTGCTTTTTGTTGGCTTTGCGCTGCTGGCACCCTGGGCCCTGATGAAAATCAGCCACATCCTCTCATCGGTACTTTTGAAGCGGTTTGGTATACCGGCCTATCTTGCCGGGCGATACGTGCGGGACAGCGGCACCCGCACGGCGGTTGCGGTCGGCGCTCTGATTACGGCGGTGGCCTTATTTGCCGCTCTGGTTATTATGATTTTCAGCTTTCGCCAGACAGTGGCCGATTGGACATATGAGACCATCAAGGGGGATTTGTTTTTAACTTCTAAAATGGGGCAAATCAACCGCTTTCGCTATCCCGTTCCGCAGGCGGTTGTCGATTATCTGCACAGCTACAAGTCACAGGTGGATATCCTGCCCAACCGGCAGTTTTTCTTAACCACCAAAAGATATCCCTATGTCCTCGAATTAATGGATATGCAGGCATACATGCAATATGCGTCCTTTTTCTGGCTGAAGGGAGATCCTGAAAAAATTCGTCCGCTGCTCAAGCGCGGTGAGGGTGTTATTGTGTCTGAGGTTTTTTCGAATCGCACCGGATTGAGCGTGGGCGATTTTTATGAGGCCCAGGTTGAAGGATCTTCGGTCAGGTTGCCTATTCTGGGAATCGTGCGTGATTATCGCACCCAGGGGGGCGCCGTTTTTTATTCGCTGCCCCATTTTAACAAACGCTATCATCCCGTTTTCTGGGGTGGACTGCGGTTTTTTTTCAAAGACCGTTCTCAGGATTTGGATGCCGCCGTTGCCGGGCTCCGCAACGACATTATCGCCCGCCTTGGTGATCGTGTGGATATGTACAGCGGCAAGGGGCTGCGAGGCGCGGTCCTGCGAATCTTTGATGAAACCTTTGCGGTCACAACAGTACTGCTGCTCATTGCTTTACTGATTGCCGGACTGGGGATTGCCACCACCTTGACGGTTCTGGTGCTGCAACGCTCCCGGCAGCTCAACACTTTGTTTGCCGTTGGCGCCAGTTTCCGGCAGATTCGAAGCATGATATTCTGGGAAGCAGCCTTTCTGGTCGTGATCGGTGAGTTGGCCGGGATTGTCTGCGGATTTATATTATCTTATCTGCTGATATATGTCGTCAATCGGCAGTCATTTGGCTGGACGTTTATCTATGCCGTTGATTGGGACGCGTTGCTGCTGTCCATTCCTTTGATTATCATTACCGCACTGGCAGCAGCCCTGCCGGCTGTCAAGATGGTTTTTCGCCGGCCGCCGGCAACGCTTTTGCGTGAACCATAAGATGCGATAAGGCAAAGATTTTCGATTCGTGCGAGCAATGTACAGCCGGTGATGCGCGTTGAAAGCCAAATTTTAATTATACCAATGAAACGATTCTCTCAAAAAGTTGCCGTAGCCCTCTCGTGTCTTTTTTTGATCGCTGCCTCAGCGGATTGTATATTGATGGCGGAAGCTCAGGATGGATATTTAGCGGTGACCGGGCCCTGCCATCAAACATTTCCGGAGGATCACAGCGCCCATCCGGGCTATCGCATCGAGTGGTGGTATTATACCGGTCATCTGCTGGCCGCATCCGGTGATCGCTACGGCTTTCAGTTAACATTCTTTCGCAACCAGATAAGCCCGGCCGATGCCGTTGAGGATTGGCCCCGGCCGCCGTCTGCCTGGCGGACCCAGCAGATTTTTGTGGGGCACGCCGCCCTATCGGATCTGAACAATAAAACGCACCGTCATGCCGAAAAAATGGCCCGAGCAACATTGGCGATGGCCGGCGTCGATCAACAGGCATCTGAAACGACCGTTTTTATAAAAGACTGGTCGGCCACAATTGGCAAAAACAGCCACACTCTAAAGACGCGTACGGCTGATTTCGCATTCGATCTCCGGCTGCAGCCCGCCAAGCCGCCGGTTTTACACGGGCAGGGGGGGTACAGCCGCAAAGGGTCAACCGCTGAAAGGGCAAGCTGTTATTATTCGCTGACGCGCCTGAAAACCAAAGGAATGTTGAAGATCGACGGCAAGCGCATTGCCGTTGAGGGCCTGAGCTGGATGGACCATGAATACAGTACGGCATCGCTGGAGGCCGGTATTGTCGGCTGGGACTGGTTTAGCCTGCAGCTGTCCGATCAAACCGAGCTCATGCTGTATCTGCTCAAAGATCAGAACGGCCTGGTAAACCCGGCATCCAGCGGAACCTTTATTGATCAATCAGGGGGTGCCCGGCATCTAACCCGAGAAGATTTTAAGGTTACCGCCACAGACCAGTGGAAAAGCCCCCGATCCGGTGCTGTTTATCCGGTGGCCTGGCGGCTGAAAATCGCGCCGCTGGCGATTGATCTAAATGTTGTTGCCAATCTAAACAATCAGGAAATGATCACAACGGCCAGCACGGGTGTTATTTACTGGGAAGGTAGCGTATCGGCATCCGGTACGGCCGCTCAACAATCCGTAAAGGCGGATGGGTACGTAGAACTGACGGGTTACGCCGAAGCGCTGCGGGATCCACTTTGACCGCAGATGAGCGACATGTTTTCTACGCCGTGCAGGCAAGAATTTCGGAAGCCAGCTCCCGGTACAGTTCGGGTTGTTTGTCTGTGTCTATGTCACGCAGGCGGTTCAGGTGCCGGTTTAAGTTTAGAAAGGACCTGGTGATATGCTGATAGTCGGAGAAAAAGTGGCGCATGTCGTCCACCAGCCCCCAATCGATAACGAGTTTTTCGGGAACCCATTCTGACGGTTTGGCCTCTTTTTGCCGTAAAAAATTAAGATAGCCGGTTATGAATGTTCGATAAACCCGAAATACCGCCTGTCGGATTTCGTCCGGAAAATCAGCCGGATTGCCCCATTGTTTGGCAATGAGATCTTCACACAGCCGATTGATTTGCGAATTTAGTTGTGGTGTCGGCACAGCCCTTATTCCCCCAGTTGCTTTACCCTTTTCGTAGGGCATCAATAATCAGTTCATACACTTTGTGCAGCTCTGCACCCGCTGAAAAGGATGTCTGGCTTTGCCAGATATGGGCCACGGCTTCGTCGGGCACCTTCAGCTGCCGGCACAGCAGACGGGCCTGATGCCAGGTCGGCAGCCACACCAGCTTTTCAACAATGGCTTCTCGGCTGCCGAAAATGTCGATAAAGCGCGCAAGACTCAAAATGAAATAAATGCGGCGGGGGAACGGCGAATCAGCTGCGATGATTTTGTCCGGATCCCACACAAAACATCCCACATGCGGTTGCCAGTTGACGCCGAGGCGTTTGATGTGGTGGGCCAATTGACAAGTTGCATCGTCAAACGCCATCGGTGCAAGATCTGTTTGCGGGTCGAAATGAATGGGTTTCATGCTGTAAACAGACTCCTTTGCGCCAAGTTAATGTGATAAGCCCAAGCGATTTATGTCAGGGCGCTGATTCTCCTTGAAGCGTAACAGATAATCAGCGACCATCTGGCGGGCTTGAATGCTTTTGGCGCGACGGATTAACGGAAACAATCGCGCGCAATCAGTCAAGGTCAGCGGCCGAACCGCTTGAATACAGGCGTGTTCGTCACGAATATGCGGAAAGGTTTCCAAATCAGCCGCCTGTTCTTCCTTTTCTATCAGCTTTGTATAGATCAACGAACGGGCCGCAAGCAAAGCGTCACGCCGCACATCATTGAAATCGGGATGAAGCACGTAGGCAAGCGTCAATTGATCTCCGGGCCCGTACAGATGGCCCTGCCGACCGATGATGCGCAGCGCTTCATGGGCAAGAAACAATGGCTTGATGTGGAACTTTTTGGGCAACCGCTGCTTGAGCTGAAGATATAGTCCGTAATGAATTGAGCCGGCTTCAATGTATGCACACCCAAATTCGGCCATTCGATCAGTCAGTGCCCTGGCACGCAGAGAGTCCCGTAACTTGAAGCGGGCCGCATCGGCGCGGGCAAAGCGTATGATCGCCTCAATGGTTTCTTCGAATGTGCCGTCAATAACAATCTGATAATAGTCCAAAAGGGCCTTGGTGGCATCTCTTTCGGCCGCATATACTCGATACGCCATAGAGTCCAACGCTATTTTTTCAGGACCATGGCCCTCGGCAAAGAGCTCATGAACAGCAAGCAGATGCTCTAAAAACGGTTCCACTTGGAAAATCTTTTTGCCTTCAATATGCAATTTGCGCATTAAACGACACATCCGGCGGCTGAACACCGGATATTCAACATCCACCGCCAGCAAATAGTCTTCGATCGAAAGGGTACCCGCCAGCATCTGTTGAAATCCGGGCTGGGAGGGTTCCTCCAGAAAAATGGCTTCGTGACCCTGCATTAAATTGCCGGTCAAGCTGATGATTTCCGGTCGATGGATTGAAAAGCCGATGGTGATCTGTTGCATGGACGATACGGCACTCCGTACGTATGAATTGTGGATGTTTGCGGCACTGTTAAAAACTTTACAATGGCCGGCATGGACTTATTGTATACCGTATTATGGGTCGTAAATCAGATTATGCAAATAAAAAGAGTCGCTTCACGGCGGTTCGTCAGGGGGGTATTACTGCTGTCTGTTTGCTGGCCCTGCTAAGCGTGTTGTGCGCTTTTGACCGTAAGGACGCAGTTTCCATGGATTTAACGCATTTTGAATGGAAAAACCGGCTGCTTTTTATTTTTGCACCGCACAGTGGCCATCCGCACTTGAAGCAAATTCAAGCTGAGATCAGCGACGCGAAAGCCGGAGTCAAGGACCGTGATATGGTGGTTTTTGAGGTGCTTGAAAAAGACCCCTCACACATGAGTGGGTCAATTCTACCCCAACCAGACGCCGTTGCGCTGCGTAAGCGTTTTGAAATACACCCCAACACATATGCGCTTGTACTTGTCGGCAAAGACGGTGGGGTCAAGCTGAAGCGCAATGAGCGGGTCGCTTTAAACGAAATTTTCGAATTGATCGATCTAATGCCGATGCGCAGAAATGAGATGCGCCGGAAAAATGAATAAGCTTTATCACACGCCGCTTTCGAGGGCGTCATTTTGCCCGCAGCGGGTAAAGAACCTTGGCGGTTGGGAATAATGGTAATTGAGGAGGAATCGCATGGATACGCAAAATTATTTTATCGTCGGTGGCAGCTCCGGTATCGGATTGGAAATTGTCAAAGCACTGCACCACAAAGACAAAGCCATCTATGTGGGCTCCCGGTCAAATGAGACGCTGGCCGAGTTTGATGGATTGCACCATTTGAGGCTGGATGTACAAGCTGAATCCATTGAAGTCGAGGGGTTGCCGCAGATATTGAACGGGCTGGTTTACTGTCCGGGAACTATTCGACTCAAGCCCTTTCAACGCCTGACCATCGAAGATTTTATGGAGGATCTTCAGATCAATTTCCTTGGTGCGGTTAAAACGATTCAAGCCTGTCTGCCGAACTTAAAAAAATCGCCGCCCGGCGCTGCAATTGTGCTGTTTAGCACCGTGGCCGTCAAAACCGGTATGCCGTTTCATGCTTCCGTCGCCGGCGCCAAAGCGGCGGTGGAGGGGCTGACGCGCTCGCTGGCCGCTGAATTTGCGCCCCGCATTCGCGTCAATGCAATTGCGCCGTCATTGACCGACACCCCGCTGGCCCAGGGCTTATTGTCCAGCGAAGAAAAACGCAAAGCATCGGCAGAGCGCCATCCGGCAAAGCGTATCGGGACACCGCAAGAAATTGCTCATGTCGCCGTTCATTTGCTGTCGGAAGCCAGCGACTGGATGACCGGTCAGATCATACATGTCGATGGCGGCATGAGTGCTCTGCGAACCTTCCGCTAGCCGATGCCAACCGGTTTTCCCGGCGAGATTTGCGGCAAGCTGTCAATTACCGATTCCATTTTAACTTTGAGTTGTATTTGTGGCCCAAATTCGATAATAAAGGCGTTGACCTTCCCGGGGGAAACTTCCAGCAAGATAACGCTATCAAAAAATAATAATGGAATTTTCAATCAAAAAAGAAAGGACCGGCGCTATAAAATCGTCTTTTCTGCTGTCGCTCTGGCGCTGGTTTGACGCAGAGGCATCTGCTGATCAAATCGTTCACGTCGATGCCAAAAAAGTCGACTGGTTTCGCATCCTGCCGTTTGTCATCATGCACCTGATGTGCCTGGGCGTCATCTGGGTGGGATGGAGCTGGTTTGCCGTTGTAACGGCAGTGGTGCTTTATCTTATCCGTATGTTTGCCATCACCGGATTTTACCATCGCTATTTTTCGCATAATTCTTTTAAAACCAATCGATTCTGGCAGTTTTGCTTTGCCCTACTCGGCAATTCCTCCGTTCAACGCGGGCCGTTGTGGTGGGCCGCTCATCATCGCCATCACCACCGCTATGCAGATACTGAAAAAGATATCCACTCACCCAGCCGGCATGGTTTTATCTGGAGTCACGTGGGGTGGTTAACATCACCTGCTAATTTCCCGACCAAAATGCAATATGTCAAAGATTGGGCCCGCTTTCCGGAGCTGCGCTGGATCAATCGGTTTGACATTGTCGTTCCGGTTCTTTTGGCTGTCGCTTTGTTTGTGGGTGGCAGCCTTCTGGCGATCTATGCACCTCAACTGGGAACCAACGGTCTGCAGTTACTCATCTGGGGCTTTTTTATCTCTTCTGTGGCGCTTTTTCACGGCACGGTGACCATTAACTCCTTTGATCACATGTTCGGCAGCCGGCGCTATGATACCCCGGATACCAGTCGCAATAATGCCCTCTTGGCACTGATAACACTAGGGGAGGGGTGGCATAATAACCATCATCATTATGCCGTTAGTGCGCGCCAGGGATTTTTTTGGTGGGAAATAGATATTACCTATTATCTGCTCAAGGTTTTTTCCTGGCTGGGCATTGTCTGGGATCTGCGCGGCTTGCCGGAAGGCTTGCGAGAGCAAAATCGAAAAACCTCCGGCACACCGTAAGCGACCTTTACCTTAAATGTATCAGGGAGAATCCAAATGCGAATCGCGGTTATCGGAACCGGCATAGCGGGCATGGTGGCTGCCTATCTGCTTGGCGATGAGCATGAACTGGTCGTTTTTGAAGCCGAAAATTATGTGGGGGGTCACACGAACACCATTGATGTCGGGCTGAACGGTCAGACCTATGCCGTGGATACCGGCTTTATCGTCTTCAATGAAAAAACCTATCCCAATTTTCTGCGTTTGATGAAACGTCTGCACATTGGCTGGCAACTTTCCAATATGAGCTTCAGCGTGCAGTGCAAAAAGACCGGCCTTGAATTCAGCCCCAGCACTTTAAATTCGCTTTTTATCCAGCGCCGGAACCTGCTGCGACCGGCGTTTTATCGAATGATATTCGATATTTTCAGATTTCGACGCGAATCCGAAGACCTGTTGAAAACAGATGACTACAGCCTGACACTCGAAAATTTTTTGACTGCCAAAAAGTTTTCGCCGCTGTTTATCGAGCATTTCATTATGCCCATGGGCGCGGCCATCTGGTCGGCGGATCCGGTAAAATTCAATGAGTTTCCGGCGCTTTATTTTGCGCAGTTTTTCAAAAACCACGGATTTTTAAACGTGCGCAACCAACCGCAATGGCTGGTCATCAAAGGGGGCTCGAAACAGTATGTCAAGCCCTTGACCCGATCGTACGCAGACCGCATCCGTCTAAATTGTCCGGTAAAATCCATTCGGCGCTACCTCGACCATGTCAGCGTTCAGACTGCCGACGGTCAGCCGGAGCGCTTTGATCAGGTGGTCATTGCCACCCATAGCGATCAGGCCCTGGCGATGCTGCAGGATCCCAGCGACAATGAAAAAGAAATTCTGGGGGCCATTCCCTATCAGGACAATCATGCGGTGCTGCATTCAGACGAATCGGTTTTACCCGGCAAAAAGGCGGCCTGGGCCAGCTGGAACTACCATATTCCGCAAGCCGAAACCGGTCGAGTGGCCCTTACCTACGATATGAATATTTTGCAAAGCCTGGGGGCTCCGGTCGAATATTGTGTTAGCCTTAATTTGCCGAACGGCGTTGATCCGGCCAAAAAAATCAAGGAAATGCATTACCATCATCCGGTATACAATCCTAAAAGCCTGGCTGCCAGAGATCGCCATGAGGAGATCAACGGGGTAAAGCGGACTTATTTCTGTGGCGCCTATTGGGGATATGGATTTCATGAGGA